>NZ_CALCYR010000001.1 GCF_937906425.1 uncultured Methanobrevibacter sp.
TTTTTTGAGTTAGGATTTATCTATTATTTTTTTTATTTATTTTATTGAGTTTCGATTCTTGAAGAAATGTTTTTTTAAAATCGGAATAATTATTTATGCTTCATTTAAAAATATAATATTATGAGTTTATTGGATTTAATGCTTAAGAGAAGAAGTGTAAGAAAATATAGGGATGAGGAGATTCCTAAGGAAAAACTGAACAGAATCTTGCAGGCAGGATTGCTTGCCCCTACAAGTAGAAACAGAAAGCCATGCAGTTTTTTAATTGTGGACAATAGGGATGTTTTGGAAAAATTATCAAAATCCAAGGATGCCGGTGCAGCTTTCTTAAAGGATGCAAACAAGGCTATTGTAGTGGCTGCCAATTCTAATGTTTCAGACACTTGGATTGAGGATTCCTCAATTGCACTTTCATTTATGCATCTGATGGCTGCAGAGGAGGATATTGGTAGTTGTTGGATTCAGATTCATTTAAGAAAGTCTGAAAGTGGTGAATCTGCTGAAGATATTGTACGTGAAATCTTGGGAATAGATGATTACTTTAGAATAGTTGGAATTTTAGCTTTAGGAATTCCTGATGGTGAAGTGAAACCACATTCCCTTGAGGAAATAGATAAGGGGAATGTTCACTTTTTGTTTAGAAAATAAGAATAATAATTAATTATTTTCTAATTAACTTTTATTATTTTAATTAGTTTATTTTTATTCTTATTAGTTTTTTTTTATTTTATTTAGTTTATTTTTATTCTTATTAGTTTTTTATTATTTTATTTAGTTTATTATTATCCTAATTAGTTTTTTATTCTTATTATTTAGTTTTAAGTGTTTTTATTTAATTTTTTTAATTTATTTATTCGATTAAATTAAATATTTAAGCTTATTCTTCTTAATTGCTTTTTTTATAAGTCGAATGTTTTTATATTTTCATAGATTGGTCCTTGAGGAGTCAATGTGCTTTTTTTAAGGCAAATTCTATTTGCTCTCATTGAACCTATACTAATCTTTCTGTTCTTTTCAATGACTTCCTTGATTTCATTCTTGTTTTTAGGACTTTTTACCCTTCCGATTGTGAGATGTGAAATGTAGTTTCTTTCTTTCTTAAATCCTAATTTTTTAAATTCCTTGTCAAGATCCTTTTGAAGATCTGTTATTTTGGAATTTTTGTCTATTCCAAGCCAAAGAACCTTGATTGTCCTTTCATTTGGAAAGCTTCCACAGTTTTCTATTTTCAATTCAAAGGAAGAATAGTTTTTAATCACCCTTTCAACTCCCGTGGAAATGTCCTCTATCATATATTTGTCTATATCTCCAAAGAATTTCAATGTAAAATGCATGTTTTCTGCTGGAACATACTTGATTTTTGTATTTGTCTTTTTAAAGTCTTTTTGAACTTCCAATATTTTAGGAACAAGTTCTTCATCAAGTTCAATGGCTAAAAAACTTCTAACCTTTTCATTATCATTAACTTTCATGATTTTTTCCCCAAGAATAATTTTTGATTGTTATTAGTTTTATTTTTAAAATATTTAAAAATTTTATATTATTTTTTTTCAAGAAATTTTATTTCCTTTTTTTTAATGGAAAGATTGTTAAATTATTTTATTTCCTTTTTTTTAATGGAAAGATTGTTAAATTATTTTATTTCTTTTTTTAATGGAAAAATTATTAAATGAGTTAAATAATTAGATTTATATAATACTAAAAATAGATAATATTATATGTTATAATAAATACAGTAATGTATAAAATTATACATTATTTAATATTTTTTAGAAATGATGTCCTTGATTTTGGATTGCAGTATAAAAAATATTAAACAAAATATAAAAATTTTGGAAAAAAATTATACATGCATAAGTTTTATTAAAGAATAGATACAAAATTTATGTATGTTGTAAATATTGCTTTTTTACAAAATTTAATTAGAAGGAGACTAATCTTATGACAGCAAATATAGGAAAAAGAATTCGTCTAGAAAGAATTTTCAATAGAAAAACTGGAAGAACAGTCATTGCTCCTATGGATCATGGTGTTTCCAGCGGACCAATAAAGGGTATTATCAATATGGATAAGACCATTGAAGAAATCTCCCAAGGCGGAGCAAATGCAGTATTGATGCATAAGGGTATTGTTGAACGTGGTCACAGAGGATATGGTAAGGATATAGGTCTTATTGTACATTTGTCTGCAAGCACTTCCCTCAGCCCAGATCCAAACAACAAGGTAACTGTTACAACTGTGGAAAAAGCCATTCAACTTGGTGCAGATGCAGTTTCCATTCATGTAAACATTGGTTCAGAGACCGAACCTGAAATGTTGGTTGAGCTTGGTGAAATTTCAGAAACCTGCAGTTACTGGGGAATTCCTCTTCTTGCAATGATGTACCCAAGGGGACAAAAGGTTGAAAACGAACATGATGTTGAAATGGTAAAGCATGCAGCACGTGTAGGTTCAGAACTTGGTGTTGACATTGTAAAGACCAATTATACCGGTGACCCTGACAGCTTTAAGGAAGTTGTTGATGGAGCTTTGGTTCCTGTTGTCATTGCAGGAGGTCCAAAGGTTGAAACTGATAGGGAACTTTTAGAAATGGTAAGAGATTCTCTTGAAGTAGGTGGAGCAGGAGTTGCATTCGGAAGAAACCTTTTCCAAGCTAAAGCACCTGGAAAAATAACTAAAGCAATTTCTGAAGTAGTGCATAATGATTTGGATGTTGAAGAAGCTTTAAAAATTCTTGAAGACTAGAAAAAAATTTAATTCATTATTATAATTTTAATGCTAAAAATTAATTTTATTAATTTATTTTAAGTTTTGAACTTGAAATTTAGATTTGATTTACTTAATATTAAA
>NZ_CALCYR010000002.1 GCF_937906425.1 uncultured Methanobrevibacter sp.
TATTATTTATATTATTATTTTTTAATTCGTGGTTCCCCGATTGGTTCTTCTTCTGGTCGTTTTTCACCTTTTTCTTGTCGGATAATCCATACGCTGAATCAGATAGAATTCCGATAGAATTGGGTTCAAAGTCTTCAGTTTTTTGGTCTTTAGCGGCCTCGTTTTGGTACTTGTCGTAGTTAGTAATGGTAATGATGATCCAATGCTTATTACTGCGATCACATTCGACCATACCAGCCTTTTCGAGCATCTTGATGAATGATGAGACTACACGGTGGTTGGTCTTCCAACGACGGGCCAGAGCCCTGAATGACGTGAGAAGTTGGCCGCGTTTCAGCTCGATGAAGTTGCTCCTGTAGAACACTTCAATCGGTTTCCAGGTAGCGAGCATCGTTAGTTCCATCCACCTGTACCCATGTCTCATGTCCTGCCAGATCCAATGCTCCATGATACTTCTGTGCATTTGTACCCATCCGTTCATAACTATATACTCGCTTTCCAGAATCTAAGTATCTCACCACCCGTGAAGAATACCCGCGTCGTGGATCGCCTTACACCATACTTGATGATTCCTTTCTTGGCGTATCTCAGCAAGGTATTGCGGTGAACACCTAACAGCCTTGAGGTTTCAGCAATGTTATACCTGCCGTCCCTCTTTACGATCGGTTCAACAGTAGTCATGGTTAGAATCTTTAGATGGGAAAAGCACATCCACATCAATCTGCATGTGCATGGCAATCAGCAACTGTATGTTCCTTTCGGGCACTATCCTTCCCGTGACCCAGGCACGAACAGTCATTTCACAGCGATTAGTAGCCTCGCATAGTTCCTTGATGAAATCAGCTGCCGGAGTCGGGCGTTTCTTGATCTCATTGTAAATGTCAATTAAACTGCTGTTATTCATTGATTTAGTCATAGAATATTAAAAAATCTTTATATGTTATTAAAAAAATCATTAAAAGAACTAAAAATAAATAAAAATAAATAAAAATAAAAAAATTTGATAAATTTTAAAAAAATATTGAAATTGATTTAATTAAATCTCTGCATCGCCTAAAGCATGATGACAATCACAATCATAGTCTTCAGACAAATCCTTAATGGTTTTATACATTAAATTAATCAATTCTTCTTTTTTAATGTCCATAATTTCATAAATCTCTTCAACTCCTAACTTATCTTCGGAAATTGAAGTGCAATAATTAGAAACAATAGCAATTGAAACATAACACATTTCCTTTTCCCTTGCAAGAACAGCTTCAGGCAATGTGGTCATACCAACAATTGTTCCCCCAATTATCTTAAACATCTTGATTTCAGCAGGAGTCTCAAATCTTGGACCTTCTGTACAAACATGAGTTCCGCCATCAATCAATTTTCCATTTACACAGTCAGAATTTGACAAGAGAACATTTCTAAGCCTGTTACAGTAAGGTTCAGTCATGTCTATATGAATAACCCTGTCATCATAAAATGTTCTGTCCCTATGAACTGTAAAGTCCAAAAAGTCGTCTGGAATAACAATTGATCCAGGACCAATATCCTCATCAAGAGATCCTACAGCATTGGTAGCCATTATTTGACTTACTCCAAGCTCTTTCAATGCCATAATGTTAGCCTTAAAATTGATTTTATGTGGAGGGCAACTGTGACCTGTAGAATGTCTTGGTAAAAAAGCAACTGTTTGACCATCAATATTCAAAAGGGAAACTTCAACAGAACCATATTCAGTGTCTACAGTTTTCTTTTCTATGCTATCTGCCAATTCACTTATCTCTTCAACTCCACTACCGCCAATAATACCAATCATACAATTACCTCAATAAAAGTAAAATAATCCAATATAAATTAAATAAGAATAATTAATAAATTAAGATTATTAAAAAAAGTTAAAAATAATTCTCAAATATTAAAAAATGAGAATTAAATTTTAAATAATCCTCAAATCAACAAGAGAATTAAATTTTAAACAATCCTCAAATCAACAGGAGAATTAAATTTTAAATAATCCACAAATCAATTAGAGAATTAAATTATTAAAAACTTAAAAAAAGAATAATTAAAATCAATTATCCTTTTGTGACTGCTAAAGGAGTAACTTTTGCTACTAACTTAGCAATTCCTGCGTCATGTGATGTTTTAACAACAGAATCAACATTCTTATAAGCTCCAGGTGCTTCTTCAGCTAAAACAGGAGCGGAATTTGCTTTTACATGAATGCCTTTAGCATTCAATTCCTTTTGAATGTCATCAGCTGTGTATTGCTTTTTAGCCGCAGTTCTGGATAAAACCCTACCTGCTCCGTGAGCGGTTGAACCAAAGGTTTCCTCCATAGCAACATCAGTTCCATGCAAAATGTAGGATGCTGTTCCCATGGTTCCAGGAATTAAAACAGGCTGACCTACAGAACGATAATCCTTAGGAATTTCACGTCTTCCAGGACCGAATGCACGAGTTGCACCCTTTCTGTGAACAAGAACTTCCATATGGGAACCTTTAACCTTGTGAACCTCTTTTTTAGCAATGTTATGTGCAACATCATATATTGTGCTCATGCCCATATCCTCTGCATCACGTGAGAAAACCTCTTCAAAGGATTGTCTGATCCAATGAGACATCATTTGACGGTTTGCCCATGCATAATTAGCGCCTGCAGCCATTGCCTTCAAGTATCCTTGAGCTTCAGGAGAGTCAATAGGAGCACAGGCCAATTGCCTATCAGGAAGATTAATCTTATAATTTCTATAAGCCTTATCCATCTTTCTCAAGTAATCTGAACAGATTTGGTGTCCGCAACCTCTAGAACCACTGTGAATCATGATTGCAATGTTTCCAGCCTCAAGACCGAAAGCCTTTGCAACATTTTCATCATAAACCTCTTCAATCTTTTGAACTTCGAGGAAGTGATTTCCAGAACCTAATGAACCTAATTGAGGAATTCCTCTTTTTTTAGCCTTTTTACTTACAATTCCAGATTCAGCCTCTTCCATTCTACCGTTTTCCTCAAGGAACTTAAGATCCTCTTCCCAACCGAATCCGCGTTCAACAGCCCACCAGGCACCATAGTCAAGGACCTCATCAATCTCATTGTCCTTAAGCCTTATCTGACCCTTACTTCCTACACCTGATGGAATGTTTTTAAACAAGACCTCTGTAAGTTCCTTAAGCTTAGGCTTGATTTCATCCTCAGTCAAGTTAGTTCTAAGCATTCTAACTCCACAGTTAATGTCAAAACCTACTCCTCCAGGACTTACAACACCATTATTAAAATTAAATGCACCTACACCACCAATACTGAAACCGTATCCAAAGTGAATGTCAGGCATTGCAATTGATGCATTTTGAATACCAGGCATACAAGCAACATTTGCAACCTGTTGCAATGCACCTTCCTCAATGTTTTTAACAGATTCATCATCAAGATACATTCTTCCAGGAACTCTCATTTCCTTTTTATAATTGCTGGGAATTTCCCAAACATTATCTCTTACCTTTTCAAGATTTTCCTTAATTGACATAATTACCACAATAAAATTAATCCTTTACTTTATTATAAAATAAGCGCGACTCAATAATAATAATATAATATATTTAGTTATATTCCATAATACATTTAAAATTATTGATAAAAGTTCAACAAAAATTTGAAACTTATACAAAGAATCCTTAAAAAAATATTAAAAAAAAGCCAAACAAAAATTTGAAACTTATACAAAGAATCCTTAAAAAACAGCGAAAAATAAAAAACAAATATCAGAATTAAAATAAATTTACAAGTCTAAAATGGCTCTAAGTTCATAGTTCCCCTCTTCATCCCTTAAAACATTCATCTGATGAAAGGTTACAGCCTTAACTTCAGACCTATGAACATGAATGTCCCAATTAATCTCTTCACCATAAGCAATACAATTCAACTTATAGTTTTCATATTCATCATCATTGCCCTCCAAACTTTCAATGTTTATATCAAACCTGGAGAAAAATACAAATTCGGTATCCTGTAAGAAAAGAAGCTCATCCAAATAATCATATAAAAGGGAAACCAAATCCTCTGAAACGACTTCAAATTCAAAAGACATATCATTCTTTACTTTAGAAATATCAGTGATAATATTAAACATTGCAAGCCCTGCATTTTCATAAGCCTTCTCAATTGTATTTCCATAAGCATAAAATCCAATATCTGCTGTAACTTCAAAATATTTATATGGCTCACACATATCAGACTTATTTGAATCACACATATTATCACCAAGTTTCATTAAATAAAAAATTCGATTAAATAAATTAAATTAAAATCATTAAGTCTTATTTTTACAAATAGGAAAATAAGAAATAATTGGAGAAAATTTATTTGCTTAAAATTAATATTATACATTTTAATACATTTTAATATTTTTATGGAGTTTTATTAAAAATTCAAGTTAAAGATCAAAATTAATAAAAAAATGAATTTTTCTAAAAATCAAAAAGTTTCAATGAAAAAAAAACCAAGTCACTAAAAACCAAACTTTTCTAAAAATCAAAAAGTTTTAATGAAAAAATCAAATTTTAAAAACAATTTTTGAAAAATAATTTTCCATAAGCAAAATCCCTTAATTAAATATTAAATTTCCTATTATATAAAATAAATGAAATTGCTTAAAAGTTTTTTCATAATAAAAGCACTGCAAAAAATTGAAATAATATTAAAATTTGATAAAAGAAATCTTATTAAAAACAGTCAAATAAATAGTCAAAATGGTCTGGAAAGATAGGAAATTCTTTTAAAAAAAATACACTTGAAATGGTACCTATTACTTTTCAAATGCTCTCTTTCTCTTTTTTTATATATTATCTTAAACTTAGTATAAGTACCGATAGAAAATTTACACTTAAAAAAAAGAGGTGAAATAATGATAAAACATAATAACACTCCATGTGACTTAAGAAGAAAAAACAGTTTTACAGATCCTATGACTTTTAATAACCTTAAAATCAACATTAAAGATTGCATGGTAATATTTGTAGTTTTTACAGTATTGCTTTTATCTATTTTAGCTGTTAGTGCAGCGCCTAGCCCAGACATGATGATTTGGGTATAAAATAAACACTAAAACCAAACCCATTGTTTATTAAAGGATGTAACCATATTTTAAAAAAAGCAACTATAAAATTATGAATATTATCATGCATATATTCAATTTTATAGAACCCTATAAATCAATAAAACAGAAGAACTTTAATAAAAAACCCGATACCATACTTCACAAAATATTTCTTAACATCCCACATACAATTGATTACATCCTTTAATACTTTTTTTATTATCATTAAAACCAAAAACAAAGTATTTCACAAAAAAGATCAAAAATAAGCTAAATTAAAACTAAAAAAATTCAAGTGGAAAAATTATTAAAAAAAGTAAAATATAGAAAAGAATAAAAAAAAGAAAAAAAGAAATTAAAGTTCAATATCCTTAAGGTCTTCAGGTGCAAATCTTAAAATGATTTCCCTTGAATTGCCTCTAACTCCTTTTCCAGTAAATTTAGTATCAACCAACCTTAAGAATTCTAATTTTTCAAGAGCCCTATTGAAAGTGGCATAACTAACTCCAGCCTGTTCCTTAAATTGTTTAGACAAATCACCTGCAGTTTGAACTTCCTCATTGTCCATCAAAACAGACAATAAAGTTTTTTCAACATCATTCAAAGATTTAATTGTTTCAATTAAATTAATAGGACTTTGTTTGGAAATTGCTTCCTCCACATGTTCCAGATTAATGGTTCTGCTTGCATTAGCCTCTGCAATATTACCTGCAACTCTTAAAAGGTCAATACCTATCCTCAAGTCACCTTCCTCAAGAGTGTGATTAGCGATTTCCTCAAGAACCTCATCAGATATGACCCCTGGGAAAAATCCTGCCTTTGCCCTGTCTGAAAGAATGCTGAATATCTCAGAATAGCTATAAGGTTGGAAAATAATATCCTGAGGTATGAAAACGGTATTTACATTTTTATCTAAAGCAAATCTAAATTCCAAATCAGAAAGAATGGCAAAAATGCCTACCCTAACATCACCGAACTCTTCATATGCTCTTAAAAGATCATAAAAGACTTTATTAGCATTTTGACTTTGGAATAAATAATTAACATCATCCAAAGCAACAACTAAAGCTTTACCTTCAGATGCAAGATATTTCATAACTTTATCATATATTCTTGAAAAAGGAACTCCTGTTTCAGGAGGTTGATGTCCAAAAATCTTTTTATAAATTTGAGAAAATATTCCAAAACGAGTAGTGTGAAGTTGACAATTAATATAACAGCAAATAACCTTATCTGAAGTACGTTCAACTAATTCAAAAACTTTTTTAACCGCTGTTGTTTTACCAGTAGCACAAGAACCCAATACAACAGTATTGGTTGGACGGCCTCCGCGAATGGATGGTCTGATGGACATGGCCATACCTTCCATTTGAGTATCCCTAAAATTATAGTTGGGAGGCATGTAATCAGGATTAAATGCATTTATGTTTTGAAATATTGTTTCATCAAACATCAAAATATCTTCAATTGCCATATAAAATAATTTATGATTAATAATATAAAAAACTTCGTTAAAATTTGAAGAAATTTTTACATCGATATTGAAAAATAATAATTTTTTTAAAATATTCAAAAAACATGGCAAAAATTTAATCAAATAAATAAAAATTATTAAAAAAATAGTTTAATGGTTTAATGGGTAAAATTTAAAAAAACTAGTAAAATTTAATCAAAATAAAAACAAAAAACTAAAAATTAATTAAACAGTACAAAATTAATTAAAAGGAAAAAAATACTAAAAAAATACTAAAAAAAAATACTAAAAAAAATACTAAAAAAAATACTAAAAAAAGGGGCTGTAAAAAATTTAACTGATATGTCTTTAATTTTAATATAACTTATTGATATTTTTTTATTTACAGTTGAACTTATTGATTGCCACTAAATTTAGAAATAATATGGTAATCAATAGTTAAAATTAATTTAATTAATTTTACATTAAATTAAATTGAAACTTGGGCGGAATAAATCAAAAATAATCCATCGTCCATTAATTTAAATGAAAGTTACTAAAAAAAGATTGATAAATCAATAATCAAATATACATAATTTTTAACAAAAAGAAAGAATTAAAAATCTTAATTTCAACTGTAAATCAATATAAAAAGCTTTAAATAAGTAGCGGAGCTTATTTATAAATATGCAACAAAAAACAAACTCCGCAAATAATATTTTGGTCTTTGATTTATTTAAATTTTTTGTCGAACCTAAAAAAATACTAAAAAATAATTAAACTGCAAAAAAAATAAATTAAAAGAGAAAAAAATACTAAAAAAAATACTAAAAAATAATTAAACTGTAAAAAATATTAAAAAAAATCAGAACAAAAAAACGAAAAAGAAAAAATTTAGTTAAAAAACAGAAACTCCATCATTTAACCAAATTATCAATTTCAACATCAATATTTTCTTTAATCCAATTTGTAAGTCTTTCAGCATAAACTAACTTTTTAGCCTTAACCTCATCTGCAGGACCGGTCTCCCCATCAATATCAGGTCTTGAATATTTTGTAACAACAGTTCCAAAGTCCATACCTGCAAGAGTCATTTCGCCTATTCCAAGTTCACAGGCTAAAAACATAGCCCTGTCACCATCGGTGAAACCGCCAAAATTATAGAGATTGCCTACAGGAACTGATTGGGTTGTTCCAAGGATTTTATTAAAGCTTGTAGTCCATAAGTCAATATCATCCTCATTGTTACCATGGGCATGGATTACAAAATAAGAACCTAATGTATTTGCAGTCAATAAATCAGAGACCTTGCCATCCAAATCAGTTACAATAATGTCTGGAATAATATCCTCTTCCAAAAGAGCGGTTGTAGCTCCATCTGCAGCAATTAGAACATAATTTCTTAAAGTGTATTCTGATTTTAACTTTTCAATATGTTCTTTTAAGGAAGGGCCGGCTCCAAAAACAATAGCCTTATCACATCTTCCCTTCTTATACATGATTTCATCATACAAGTCATCGATTGTCAAACAGCCATGATCTTCCAAGATTTCATCCAATAAGTCTGCAGACTTTTCATCATCATCTCTTGAAAACCCAAAATCACCTAGGATTTCTTCATACCAAGTTTCCCATTCATTTATATCCATAAAAAACACCACTAAAGAAAATAAAATTTAAACAATGCCTAAATTAAAAATTAAACAATTAAAAACTAATAATAAAACAATCAATAAATTAAAGAATTAAACACTTAATAAACAAATAATAAACAAATAATAAACAAATAATAAACAAATAATAAACAAATAAACAAATAAACAAATAAACAAATAATGAATTAAAAACAATGAAACAATGAAAATTAAATAATAAATCAATGAAATATAAAAAAACTAAATAAAACAATTTAAATTTAAATTCACCAGTTCTTAAGACTTTCAATATTTCCAGTCAAGTCAATATGCAATGGAGTCAAACTAGGATATTTCCCAATAAGCAATGCATGACCGTCAGTTCCTTCAGGATATTCTTCGACCAATTGGGGAACAATCATGATTGTATCATTTCCATCGTCATCAACCCTTTCATAAATAAAGGATTCCAACATTTTAGGAGCAAGAGAGGTAATCTTAATCTCATCGGATTTAGGATGTGAAGGAACATTTAAATTCAATAGATTTACATCTTCAGGAAATCCTTCCTCAAGAACCTTTTTTACCACCTTTGCCAATATTTCCTGTGCAAAAGCATAATCCGCCTCAACATACCAATTACCTTCCTCATCTTGCTTGAAAGCATCATCTTCCAAAAAGAGAGAACATGCAATTGCAGGAATTCCTTGAGAAACAGCTTCAAGTGCAGCGCATACAGTTCCAGAAGTGGTTATTTCAACTCCAATGTTAATTCCAGGATTGATACCTGTAACAACCAGATCAGGCTTTTCATCACAAATGTAATTTATACCTACATTGACTGAATCTGCCGGAGTTCCAGAAAGACCAAAAGCATTAGTTCCATCCTCCAATTCATATTCATCAAGATATAAGTGTTTCATGATATTGACTTTACGCCCCACACTACTGTTGTTCTCCTTTGGAGCTACAACAATTATATTGGCCAAATCCTCAAGAGCCTGTTTGGAAGCTAAAATTCCAGGAGCCATAACCCCATCATCATTAGATATTAAAATATTTTTCATAAAATTACACCTAAATGAAATACTCAAGATATTTATTTACAAATCGTTTTAAAAACTTAAATTAATCTAAAAACTAATTAAAATTAATTAAAATTAATTAAAACTAATTAAAACTAATTAAAACTAATTAAAACTAATTAAAACTAATT
>NZ_CALCYR010000003.1 GCF_937906425.1 uncultured Methanobrevibacter sp.
ATACATAAAAACTATAAATTAATAAAAATAAAATTAAATATAGAATTTAATTTATATTATATTTTAAATTTATTTTAGAATTTATTTTAAATTTTCATTGAATTTATTAATATAAAATTATTAAAATTTAATTAATTGACAAAATAAATTAAATCTTAAATTTTTAAAATTATTGTTTATTTAAAAAATAAGGACTAATTAACATGAATCCTGAAGAATTGTTTAAAGAATCTAAAAATGTTTTTCCTGGAGGAGTAAATTCTCCAGTGCGTGCTTTTAAACCTTATCCTTTCTTTGTAAAAGAGGCTAAAGGTTCCCATATTGTTGATACTGAAGGAAATGATTATATAGATCATTGTTTGGCTTATGGCCCTATCATATTAGGTCATAGTGATGAAGATGTAATGGCTGATGTATATAGGCAGATGCAAATCGGAACTGCATATGGAGCTCCTAGCGAAAATGAAATCAAGCTTGCAAAAGAGGTTATTGATAGGGTTCCATGTGCTGAAATGGTTCGTTTGGTAAATTCAGGAACTGAAGCTACCATGGCGGCAATCAGACTTGCAAGAGGATACACTGGCAGGGACAAAATCATTAAGTTTGAAGGTTCCTATCATGGAGCTCATGATTATGTTCTGGTAAAATCCGGTTCAGGTGCAGCATGTTTGCCTGATTCTGCCGGAATTCCAGAGGACACAACAAAAAACACCCTTTCAGTTCCATTCAATGATGTTGAGGCTTTGACTGAATTGATTGATAAGGAAGGGGAAAACATTGCATGCATTATTGTTGAACCTGTAATGGGAAATATCGGCTGTGTGGAACCTAATATGAAATATTTAAGATTCTTGAGGGAAATCACTGAAGAAAATGGCATTGTCTTGATTTTTGATGAGGTTATCACAGGTTTCAGACTCTCCCATGGCGGTGCACAGAATTACTTTGGAGTAACTCCTGACCTTGTAACTTTTGCAAAGGTCCTGGGAGGAGGCTTCCCAATCGGCGCATATGCTGGAAAAAGGGAAATCATGGAATTGATTGCTCCAAACGGTCCTGTTTATCAGGCCGGAACATTTAGCGGAAATCCTATTTCAGTTCAGGCAGGATTGTCCACCCTTAAGAAATTGGATTATCAGTTCTATGGTGACTTGGCTAGAAAAGGGGACTTTTTAAGAAACAGCATCAAGGATATCGTTGAGGACTTAAACCTTAATGTACAGGTTGTAGGTCTTGGATCCATGTTCCAGATCTATTTCAATCCATATCCTGTAATTAACTATGAAATTGCCAAGATGTCTGATGCAGACAGATTCCTTGTCTACTTTAGGGAGCTGTTGAAGAATAATGTATTCATTCCACCTAGTCAGTTTGAATGCAATTTCATTTCAGGGGCTCACACTCAAGAGGATTTGGAAAATACTTCTGCAGCTATTGAAAAGGCTTTGAAGGTAGCTTGGAAAAGATAATCCAGCTTTTCCGGGCCTTCGGCCCGCAAAACCTGGACCAAAATCTTGTCTATTTTTCTTTTTTACTTGAAATTCTTGTTTTTTTCTTGTTAAATTGAAAAACTATTTTTT
>NZ_CALCYR010000004.1 GCF_937906425.1 uncultured Methanobrevibacter sp.
TTTTTTTAGTTTTTTTTATCAATTTTCTAATTTAAAATTCTTTTTTTTTAGTTTTTTTTATTAATTTTCTAATTTAAAATTCTCTCTTTTTTTTATTTTATAAATTAATCTAATTTTTATTTATTTATTTATTTTTCTTGTGTTTTAAAAAAGAAAAAAGATTTAAAAATAATAAAACAGGATTATCCTCCTGCCATTATTACTTTTGTTCCTTTATTGGAGATTTCCTCTTTTTTAAAGTCAATTTCATGTTTAACTCTTTCAACCACTTCAGTAAGAGCTTCCAATGTTTCTCCTCTGTGCGGTCCAAGAACTACCACTAAAAATAAGGAGTCTCCAGTATAGAACTCTCCAATATAATGGACAACACTTATTTCAAAAACGCCATGTTTTACCTTAGCTGTTTCGATGATTGCATTGATTTCTTCAAGTGCCTTTTCTTCATCAGCTAAGCTTAAAACCAATTTGTCCACAGTTAAATCTTCCTCTTCCCCTCTTACAATTCCTTCAAAACTGTAAATGGCTCCAGCTTCATCCACTCTTTGAGCCTTTTTAATTTCATCAATCAAATTACCTACACTTATGTACTCATCATCCTTTTTAATGATTTTTACTGTCATTTTGTCAAATCCCATATATTTTCATTTTTAATAATAAATAGTTAAAACTATTTTTATTCTATTTGCTTTATATATTTTAATTATCCAATTAATAAATATAACTATTGTTATAAATTTATTTTAAAAAAATAGAAAAATAATTATTTATTAATTATTTTTCTTTTGAGTCTTTTTTTGAAATCTATTGTTATTGTTAATATTTATTTTTCACTTAATTCCTTTACATGAAGATGTTTGATTCTATTAACTCCATCTATCTTTTCAATTACATCAGCTGTTGCTTTTGGAACAAAGGATTTCCAATCCCCGTCATTTAGGATTCTTCTTCTGATTTCAGTTCCTGAAAGATGTGTTCTGTCAAATAATGGAGGTGCATAAACCTCATAGCCTTCTTCCTGGAAAAGTCTTTGAACAAGTGGATTTCCACTATAGACCTTTGTGAATGGAGGTGTAATCATTTTCACCTGTGCAATCCATAGGGCATTTCTGTTAATGTCCTCAATAGGGATTATATAAACCTTGTTTGGATTTATGTCGGTTTCAGCAAGTGATTTGCTCATCATCATTAGTCTCTCACCTGCAGTAAATGGATCTTTAAGCTCATGGCTTAATTGAGCGCTTCCAATTCCAATTATAAGTTCATCCACTTCCTCAAGTGTTTTTTCAATAATTTGAATATGTCCATTGTGTACAGGTTGCATCCTTCCTATCAGTAAGCCACGGTTTTTATTATTCATTGTTTAAGTTTTTATTATTTATATTATTAATAATTTGTTCATTGTTTTTTTCTGGTTTTTTCTGGTTTTTTTATTTTTATTTTTATTTTATTTGTTTTATTGTTTTTTTCTGGTTTTTCATGTTTTATCTTATTATAATTTATTCATTGATTTTTTAGTCTTTTAAATTTATGGATTATTTTTCTTTTATTTTTTTCATGATTTGCCCTTAAGTATGAAGTCCCATTTTTCAAATTTAATAAATTTATTTAAAATGTATATTTTTGTACATAACTTAATCTTTAATCTTTAATTAAAAATTAAGAAAAAATATTATTTTATTTTTTAAAAAATAAGCATAATATTAGGTAAAATAAGGATAAGTATTTTTATTAGAAAGTACAAACTATTTTTATAATTTAAAAAGTTAAATTATAAAGGATTTATTATATAGAAAAAACAGTAGGAAAAAACTATGTTTGAAGAAAATGTGGCATCAAAGACTAGGAAAATTTTAGATGGGGCTCTTGATGAGCCTATCTCAGTTGAAGATGGGAATTACTTAATGAACCTAAAGGGTTCTGAAATCTATCCGCTTTTGGCTACTGCAGATGCAGTGCGTAAGGAAATTGTTGGGGACAATGTTACATTCATTAACAATTGTAACATCAACTTCACAAATATCTGTCATGTAAGATGCGGATTCTGTGCTTTTGGAAAGGATGCAGATGATCCTGAAGCCTATTTGCTTAGTGATGAGGAAATAATCGCAAAGGCTCAAGGGGCTGTAGACACTGGAGCACGTGAATTTACCTTGATGGGCGGAGTCTTGGAGGATGCAGATGTTGACTATTATGAGCATCTTTTAAGATTATTGAAATCTCACTATCCTGATGTAGAGATTCATGGATTTTCACCTACCATGATTAGGGATGCTGCATTAAAGAGTGAAATGCCTGTTGATGAGGCCTTCAGAGTATTGAAAAAGGCAGGTCTTGATACATTGCCTGGAACTGCAGCTGAAATCTTGACAGATCGTACAAGAGGAATTATCTGTCCTAAAAAAGTTAGCACACAGGAATGGATAGATGTGGTAAAAACTGCTCAAAGGGAAGGCATTACAGGTTCTGCAACCATGATGTACGGTCATGTTGAAACCCTTGAGGAAAGGGTTGAACATCTTGACATTCTCAGACAGATTCAGCTTGATACAGGAGGATTCAATGAATTCATTCCAATGACCTTCATGCATGAGTATTCTCCTATTTTCCTTGAAGGACAAAGAAACCTTGGAGCTACAGGTACACAGGATTTAAAGCTTTATGCAGTAAGCAGGCTCATGTTCCATGACATTATTCCTAATATTCAAGTATCCTGGGTAAAGATGGGATTTAGATTTTCACAGGTTTCACTATTGGCCGGTGCAAATGATTTAGGTGGAACATTAGGTGGAGATGAATTGTCTGCAGCTTCTGGAGCTCCAGATGGTGTTGACACAAGTATAAAAGACTTAAGTAGAATTGTTAAGGATTTAGATAGAAATCCTATTGAAAGAAATTCTACATACACTGAATTTTATCCTATAGAAGAGGAGTAAATCTTTTTCTATTTTTGTTTTATTCTTTTTTGTTAAATTATTATGTTTTTTTACTTTTTAAGGTTATTTTTTTATAATTTTTTTCTTTTTTTTCTTTTAAAGGTTATTTTTTTATAATTTGAGGACGACCAACAATTTTTTACTATTTTTTCTTTTTTTCTTTTTATTTGCCTTTAAATTTAAATATAAGAACAAACAAACTATATATAAGGATTTAAAAATATTGGTTTGTGTTATTCATGGTTTTAAAAGTAAATACAAAAAGACAAGAAATTTTAGTTCCTCTCAGATTAGTAGAACTAATTCCAGAAAATGATTTCTGTTTTTTGGTCGAAAACGTTCTGGAACAAATCGATTTCGAAAAATATAATTCAAAATTTTTCAAAACTCCTGGCCAAAAAGCTTATGATCGTGAAATTTTACTTGGAATTGTGTTAAAAGGGGCTATTGATGGGGGATTAAGTGGAAGAGAAGTTGGACGCCGCGTACAGACAGATTTAAGCTATATGTACTTAGCAGGCATGGAAAAACCAAATTTTAGAACAATAAACAGATTTAAAAAAGATTATCCTGAATTGATAGACGAAGCATTGGAAACTGTTGTTAAAATCGCAGAAAAAGAAGATTTAGTTAGATTGCAGCAAATTTCAATTGATGGAACTAAAATAAAAGCCAAAGCATCCGTTAATAAAATCGTTACAGAAGATGTCATAAAAATCCTAAAAAAAGAATTTCAAAAGAGTTTGGAAAAAGATAACGAAGAAAATAATTTATTTGGAGAAAATGGAGATATTATACCTTCTAACAAAGTAACAGATAAAGAATCTTTTGAAAAAATCATGAAAGAAATCAAAGAAGAAACCAAAGACTCCAAAAACCATGAAAAACTGAATGCACAAAGTTTAAAAATATTAAAAAAAGGTTTGGAAGATAAGGAATATGCACAAAAATTTATAGACAAATCACAACTATATTTGGATGAATTTGAAAAAACCGGGCAAAAATCACTGAGTTGGAACGATCCAGAAGCACATTGGATGCCTGGAAAAGATGGACGAATGAGGTTCAATTACAATCCGCAAATCGCTGTGGATTCCCACAGCGGAATAATAATATCAGCAGGATTATCCAACAATCCCACAGACCATTATGAACTAATACCACGAATAGAAGACATAGAATCCAAATATGGACATTTGAAACATGAAACACAAATTTTTGCAGACAACGGATACTCAACAGACGAAAATACCGAATATCTAAAAAATAAAAACCTTGATGGATACATAGCAAGCAGAAAATTATCAAGAAAAGCAAAGAAATACAATACAAATAATAATCCATTTTCTAAGGATTATTTCATCTTCGATTTGGAAAAAGACGGATATATTTGTCCACAAGGACAAATATTAAATCAAAAAGGAATATACAAAAACGGATTAAAAACAGTTTACTGGACAAACAACTGCAAATACTGCCCAGAAAGAATAAATTGCTGTGGAAAATACCGTAACCGAACAATTACGGATTATGGAAACCCTGCAAAGATAGAAATGCAACGAAAAATGGAAACAGAAGAAGCACAAGAAATATACAAAATCCGGTCAAAAACTGTTGAATGGCCATTTGGAAACATTAAAAGAAATATGAGAATAAATGAGTTCAATACAACAGGTTTAAAACGAACAGAAACAGAATTTAAGCTCCTGGCAATAGCACACAATATGAAAATAATCCAAAAAGCTAAACAAAACACATAAAAAAATTAGAAAGAAACCTTTTTTTAAAAAATCAAAAAAAGATCCAATAAATGAAAAATTAAAAAAAATCAATTTGTGGGTCGTCCTCAATTTTAAAAAAAATAAGATTTGACTAAAAAAAATAAAAAAAAGAATAGTGGAAATACTATTCTTTTATTCAAACTTTTATTTAACTGATTTTAACAGTGCTTTTAACACTTACTGCAGCATATCTTTCGTCTCCTGCGAATTTTGCAGTGAAAGAGTATGTTCCTTTCTTGGAAAGACTTACCTTAACAGTGGCAACACCCTTTGCATTTGTACTTGCGGTGTATGTCTTTTTGTTTACTGTGAAAGTAATCTTTTTGCCCTTGATTGCAGTTCCTCTTGAGGTCTTGAAGGTAGCTGTTAGTGTTTTTGTCTTTGCACTAGCCTTATAGGTCTTCTTGGCTGTTGTAAGCTTTACAGGCTCTGGGTTTACTGTGATTTTAGCTACAGCAAAGCTTGCATTATAACTTTCATCTCCCAAGAAGCTTACAGCAAATGTGTATCCGCCCTTTACACCAAGGTTTATTTGTGTTTTTGCACTGCCATTCTCATCGGTTGTGTAATTGTAGACATGACCGTTGAAACCTACAACTATTGGCTTGTTTGCCAAAGCATTGCCATTGGAGTCAACAAGCTTGAAATTGAAGTATTCACCATTTCTGCCGTCAAGAACAGTATTGATTGCATTGGTAGTCATGTTTTGACAAATGATTTCAGTGGTCAATTTGTCAATTATGCCACCTCCAACAGGAACATCAACATCAGAGCCGTCCAATACAGCATTTACAATGAATTTGAATGGATCCACTCCGGAAATGAAAGTATTGTTTAAAACCTTGATTTCACGACTAGGTGAAAGAACTCCCCTTTCAGAATCAAGCTCCAATACTGTAATTGAACTTGCAACAGTCTCATCATCTGCAGGAATAAGAAGAATTCCATTAATGTTGATTGCAGGAGTGTCAATAGTTAAAGGACTTGTTCCATTTTCTGCAGTGGCCTTAAACAAGGTATCTCCATCATTTACAATAAATTCCACACCGGTCACTTCAAGTTCTTCAACACCGCTTGATACAGGAAGAATATTGAATATAGGATTGCCGTCACCAGCGCTTGCTATGCTTGCTCCATTACCGTCAATTGTAATGTTTTTTGTAATGTTGATGTTTGAGACATTTGTATAGTTATAGTCGCCTAAATAGATAATGTCTCCAGGATTTGCATTGTCTATTGCCTGTTGAATATCCAAAGCGTCATTGCCTGTATGATTTACCACATCACTATCCTCATCCAATACTTTGAGTTCGATTGTCTTAACGCATGCATCATATTCATCATTTCCATCGAAACGAATGCTTACAGTGTATTCACCAACAGGAGCATCAACTGCAGCTACAGCCTTTCCATCGAAATCTGTAAGGTTTTGAATAATCTTTCCATCAATTTCAAAGCTTAATAGCTCACCGATGATTGGATCACCGGCAGGGTTTTTAAGGTATGCAATAATTGAACCGTCATTATAGCTCATCAATACATCATCTGCATCAATATGTGCACTGTTAGAAGGCAATACATTCAATACAAGGTCAATGCTTGTATTTTCATACTTCTCATTACCTTGGAATGTGAATTTAACAGTATAGGTTCCTTCAGCAAGGACAATTGTCTGTGTAAATTTGCCATCATCAGATGTGCTTAGATTATATGAATCAATAATGGACCCATCTCCATTGTTTATAATCTCAATGATTAAGTCCTTGTCAGACAATTCCATTCCATTAATGTCCTTTAGGAATCCTGTTAAATCGTTTTCCTCATATGCACGTGCAATAATTGTATTTACACTAAGTGCAGTTGGCATTTTTACAACGCTGATTTGTGAGGAGCTTGAGGATGAACAGTAGAAATCATCTCCAAGATATGTAATGTTTGCACCATATTCTCCAATATCGTATGAAATGGTCTTTGAGATTCCACCGCTTATATTTGTGATTAAATCCTCTTCTGCAATCACTTCAGCTAATAAATCAAATATCTTAATCTTTACTTCAGCATCAGGAATCGGATTTCCATTATTGTCCAATAGACTTATTAGAAGATCATCAGCATCGGAATAATAGATTATTAAATTGTTTGCACTGATTTCTGTAGGCATCTTGTCCACATTAATATTTATGGATTTATTGCTTCCATCATAGAATTCATATCCGGCAAAGCTTATATCAACAGTGTAATTTCCCGGATTGAATTCCAATGGAATGATTATTTTTCCTAAACTGTTGGTAAGGTTAGTAATGTTTGCCATAGGATTTGATTCATTATCCAAAATGACAATGGCCAATTCCTTATCGAATATGGAGTCTCCCAATACATCAAGCAATGTGATTTCCAATTTGCTGCCATCATCATAGAAAACATTCATATCATCAGCTTGAATCTCTGTTGGAATAAGCAGGATTTCAAAGCTGAATTCTGCAAAGCATGCCAAATACTTTTCATTTCCTTCAAAGCTGATGTTTCCTTCATATGTACCTATATCATAATTGTTAAGGTTGATTTGAACCCTGCCTAAATTATCTGTCTTAGTTCCATATTGCTCTTCCCCAAGGCTAAGAACAACATCCTGATAAGTTAAGGCATTGCCCTTGGAGTCCTTCAGGTAAATTACAAAGAGACTTCCGTTTCCATAATATGCTGAAATGTTTTCAAGCTCAAAGCAAGTGTCCAATGTAGTTACATTAAAGTTAAAGAGTCCGACAGCACCTGAAAGATCGCTTAAAAGGATGTAATCCTCACCAATGTCAGAGGATGCAATATAATTCAATGTGGTTTTTCCCTGATTAATGTTTAAAACAGCAATATCTACAGTATTATTGAGTTTTGTGCTTAATGTCACATTATAATCAGCCAATTGACTGACATCACCATCGATTGAGTAAAGTTCAATGCTAAATTCAACACTTTCACCGATTCCCACTTCTTCAGGTCCTGTAATAACATATCTAAAGTCAGTATAAGGCTCTATGCTATCTCCAGAGGAGAGGTTATAGATAAGGTTTTCATAATCCATTGAACCCCAGTAGTTATGGTCAAGTGCCATGTTTACTCCTGCAATGACAATGCCTTTTGCACCATCGTTTCCGTCAAATATTGAATAGTCAACTGAAAGGCTGTCATCTTCAGAAGAGTAAATCGCTCCGCCAATGGATGCTGCATTGCTTAAAAACAATGAATTGTCAATGTCTGATTCATTAGTGGATAGGATTGCTCCACCATTCTTTTCTGCCTTATTGTCAATAAAGATTGAATTGTCAACAATCAATTTTCCATCATTATAGATTGCTCCACCATTTGTTGCAGAGTTATTTGTAAAGCTTGAATCAACAATTATCATCTCACCATCATTGTAGATTATACCGTTTGAAGCTTGATTATATGTGAATGTGGAGGATATTATCTTAAGTTCGCCATCATTGCTTATTGCAGAAGCGGTATTTCTATTAAATACATTGTTTGTGATTGTCAAGTCACCCTCATTATGGATTACTCCAATAAGATCTTCCCCTGAGAATCCTACATAGCTTAAGTCAATCAATTGAAGGCTTACGTCAGGTGCAATGTGCAATAATGCAGAGTCATTGAAGCTTCTTCCATCAAAGCTTGCCCTTGCTTGAGAGTCTCTTGATTTTATTGTTAAGTTTTTGTCTATCTCAACAGCTGTGTCATAAATATGTGTAAATCTTACACCTTCAATTATATCACCATCATCTGCTGCATCAACAGCATCCTGTAATGTTTCATAACCGATATCATCAATGTACCAGTAGTAGATGACAGGAGTCCTTACATTGAAGCTGAGATTTTGGTCTCCATAGGAACTGATGTAAATCATGTCTGAACCTAATTGGCTTGGAGTGGTATATCTTATTGTTGCTGATGATGTTCCATCAAAGTCAAGCTTGCTTTGGTTAAGTGTACCGTTTACAGACTTTATGTTGAAACTGAAGCTTGGCATTCCTGAAAACTCATCATCAATATCAATGATTTCAAATTCTTCCTCACCATCATATGCCAAATTAAAGTCAATGCTTATATTGTGATAGGTGTTGACTGATATCAAATCAAGATTTGCATCAATGTCTAATTTCAATATTACCCAAGCATCAGAATCAAGATTTGTCTTGCTTGAATCAGGCTTATTATTTGTTCCCCAATAGTTATATGATACAAAGTAGTCAGTTTCATCATTTACATATACATCAACAACTTCATTTACAGGGTTTTCGACAAAAATATTATAATCTGCATAAAAACTGTTTTCAGCATAGATAATGTCATAGTTTTCATCTGCAAAATTATCGACAAATTTTGAATATTCAATCAGGTTATAGTCTGCATCTGAATAAATTGCACCTGCAATAGCTGCCTTGGAATTTTCAAAACTTGAATGATCAATGAGAAGGCTTTCGCCACTTGCATAAATTGCTCCGCCCCTACTTGATTCAATATCCTCAAAAGTGGAATTAACTATTGACAAGTCAGCTGCTGCATATATTGCACCGCCATCAGATGCCGCCTTTATGTTTGTAAACTTGGTGTTTTCAATTGAAACTTCACCTTCACTATAGATTGCTCCACCATTCAATCCATTTTCAGCCTTTCTAAAGATTGAATCGCTTACAGTTAAGCTTGCACCTGAATTGACATAGATCAATCCGCCATCAAGCGCTCCACCATTTTCAAATATTAAATTGCTTAAGTTAAGGTTGACATCAGCTGCCACATTGAAAACTCTTGAATTGACTGACTTTAAGAGGATGTAATCTCCTGCATAACCATCCATTTTTGTAATTGTCAAGTCCTTGTCAATAATTATGTCCTCAGTGATAAGGTCTGAGGTGTAAATGTTAGGAACACCCTTAATTGTATCTCCATCCTGTGCAGCTTCAACGGCTTCACTTAAGGTTTCATAACCTGCATCATCTATATACCAGTAGAATCCTGTAATGTCATTGACCGGAACTGTCAATGTCTGGAAATCTATTGTCACTGAAACATCTTGAGGAGGCTCTCCAATAAAGTCATTTGAAGCTACACCTCCAATTACTTCAACTTCCTCTTCTGCAAATAAGTTGCTTGGTGAGTAGATTGCCATTCTAGTTGGAAGTGCAGATGAATCATATTCATAGAAGTTTCCTTCAATGTCCTCCAAGGTAGCCAAGGTTGCTACAACCTTTGCCTTTGCAACTGCAGCATCCATGACAATCCAGTTTGTAATATTGAAATTGGTACGGTTAAAGTCATTTGGATTTGAATTGTCACCCCACCAGTTTCCATCTGCATAAGCTGTACCCACTCCCCTGCTTGTTGATTGGGTGTAATGGATATAATTTCTTAAGCCATCATCACGGTCAGAGACAAGATAAGATGAATCTGATGCAAATACACAATCTGAAACATTCAAATAGGTTGAATTGGAAGATAAAATACTTAAAGTTGTCTCATAACGATATCCGTCATAGTTCATGTCTGTATTGTTTATGAAAATACAGGATTTTGCATTGAAATAAACATTTACATAGGTATATGCATCATAAATGTGGAAAGCTCCGCCATATCTGTGATATGCCACATTATGAATGAATGTAGAATCTATAACATTCACATGAACATCCACAAGCTTTTCCGGAACTGTGGAAGTCATTGGCATAATGTTGATTGCTCCACCATGGGTATCTCCATAGTTGTTAAGGAAGGTACAGTTATAGATGTTTAGATAACCTCCAACTGAGGATTGGATAGCTCCTCCATTGTAGGCACCTGTCTTGTCTGCATGTCCATCAACAAAGGTCAGATTATTTAAAGTGACATCAGTAGCATTTAATTCCATGATCCTGTTGACCTTATTACCTGAAAGAATAGCGTTTTCCTGGCTTTCACCGATAAATGTAATGTTTTTTTGCACCTTAAGGTTATTCAATTCATAAACCCCGTTCATGATGAAAATTGTATCTCCATCAACAGACTTGTTTAAGGCGGCTGCAATTGTTTTGAAAGGATTTCTGAATGTTCCTGTTGCAGCAGCATCATTACCTTTCTCACCATTTACATAATAGGTATTGCCGGTTCCGTCAGAACAAAGTTCCTTAGTTTTGACAAGTTCATCATCACCAGCAATAGCTAAACTTTCATCAGCAATAGCCAGACTTCCATCAGCAGCTAAACTTTCATCAGCAATAACCTGACTTCCATCAGAAGCTAAACTTTCATCATCAATAGCTAGACTTCCATCAGAAGCTAAACTTTCATCATCAGCAATTGCATAATTGCCCAGATTAGAATCAAAGTCATTTGATTGTGAATTTTCTACAACTCCTACATTTGCATTAGAATCTAAAAGAGTATCTCCATCATCTGCTTGAAGATTCAAATCAGAAACGGCCTGCCCTGAATAAAGATCGTCCAATGCAGCCGAATCCTCTGCAAATACATTAGGAATTGCTAAAAACATGATTAAAATAAATAAAATAACCATTATTTTCTTATTAAAAACTGTTTTTAACATAATTAATTCTCCATAAAATATTTAGAGATTATATCAATCAAAAAACAATCCCCTCGTTGTTTATCCTGAAGTTTAAATCATGAATTAAATTAGTTTTGAAAATTTTTTCAAATTACTAGGATTTAATTTAAAATTTTCAAGTTACTATGATCTAATTAAAAATTTTCAAATTAACCTATAATCTAATTAAAAATTTTCAAATTGCTATGATTTAATTAAAAATTTAAACTTGTAATATAAATAATATTTAAATTAAAATATTGGTTTATTTAAGTGCATTTAAGAAAAGACCCCAATTTCTTAAAAAAATACTTAAATCAGTCAAGTAACTATTTTAAGGATAAAATAAGTTAAATTCCTTAAACCAATAATTAATTAAGTAAAAATCTTATTTTCCAGATAAAAAACCTCTAAATCATTGTTTAACGATAAGAATAATTTCTTAAATCGTTTTAAAAAATTACCTAATAATCTTAAATTAATTCGAAAAACTGCTAAAAATTTATTTCTTTTAAACGATATGCATAAAAATTCTATCCTTTTTTAAAAAAATAAAAATCTGCAAGCATTTTCATTTTACTTATTAAATTACAATCTGAAATAAAACGATATGAATTATAATATTATCTAAAAATTAATTAAGATTAATGATATTTATATTTTTTAAATCTTATAAATCTTTATAATTTATATAAATCATATATTAGATAATAATTAGGTTAATTTTTTAAAATAATGATTTTTATTTAGTTTAAACTAAAAAAATAGCATAATACAATATATTTTATTAAAAAAATTTAAATAATAATTTTTATAAAAATTATAATGATAAACCAATTCAAGACGAATGAATTTTTATCAAAAAAGTTTATAAAAAATAAGAAAAATATGCTATTATTCATAACGATTTATAGAAATAATCAATAAAATGGTATAAAAAGCCAGAAACTGATAAAAATTTCTAAAATCTAGCAAAAACAAGTTTTAAGAAAATTTCAATAATCTTTTTAAAAAACATCGATTATTTTTAAAGAAAAATTGAAATTTTTTAAATATATATGGGCAAAATGAAAGATAATTCATTATAGATTAGATTAATGATCAAATCGTTAAATGATTAAAAAATCTAATTAAAAAATCCTAAATTAGGTTTAAATTAGGATTAAATTAGATAAAAAAATCTAAATTAAAAACCTAATTATGATTAAATTAGATTGAAAAATCGATTATCTTTACTTATTTTTTATAAAAGGGAGGATGATTATATTAAACTTAATATAAAAAATCATATGATACTCCTTTTAACATTAAGCATTCTAATATTAAGTATTGGAATGGTATCCGCAAGTGATGCTGATTTGTCCAATTCAAATCTTTCCATAGATGATTCCAGCGCCATTGGAATAAGTGAGAGTTCAGAAATTAGCACTGGAATCGCTTATCCTGATTTGGAAATAGCAGACAATACAAATGTCTATGGAGATAATGAAACAGACATTGGCGATGATGATGATAACGATACCAACGAATCCGGAACAGGCTATATCACACCTGAAATCAACGAAACCGAAGATGATGATAACATAACCGATCCTGGAAAACTCTATGGTAAGACATATATCAACATTGTCAATAACGCTTTTGAAATAGATGAAATCGGTTCACTTCCTATCACTTACGACATTAGGGACTATGGATGGGTCACTCCCGTTAAAAATCAGGGTTCCTCTGGATCCTGTTGGACCTTTGCAAGTACTGCAGCACTGGAATCCTTCCTGCTTAAATCTGAAGGTGTGGAATACGACTTTTCAGAAAACAACATGAAAAACATTATGGGTTCCTACAGTGTAAACGGTACTGATTTCGGCCCTAACGACGGAGGCAATGAAGTCATGATTCTTGCATACTTTACCCGTTGGGACGGTGCAATCAATGAAACCGATGACCCATACGAGCCTTCCTCAACCAGATCCCCTTATAACTTAACCAGAGTCAAATACGTCCAGGACGTATTGCTTGTTCCAAAACGTACAAGTCCAACAGACAATGACCAAATCAAATGGGCATTGATGAACTATGGTGCATTATACACTGGAATTTACTGGGATACAAGTTATGAGAAGGGAGACAGCTACTATTACTATGGTACCTATCCTTATGGAAACCATGCTATTGCAATTGTAGGATGGGACGACACCTATTCTGCAAGCAACTTCAAGTACCAGCCTGCAGGCGACGGCGCTTTCATCATAAAGAACAGTTGGGGCGAAAGTGAAGGAGACGGAGGATACTACTATATTTCCTATTATGATATGGTATTTGCCGGAAGAGGTTCTAACGAATACTTCAGCGCTATGGCATTTACAAATGCGGTTGAAACCACATACTACAAGCAAAACTATTACTATGACGTTTATGGTAACACCTTTGATGCTGTAGGATACAAAAACGAGACCGCATGGTTTGCAAATGACTTCACTGCAACAAGTGACAACCCATTGAAGGCTGTCGGATTCTATTCCTACGGAACTTCAACTTACACTGCAAACATCTATGTCAACAATTACCTGAAATATAGTCAATCCGGTTCTGTAAAAGGTGCCGGATACCATACCGTCGAATTAGACCAAATGGTAAACATCTATAGGGGAGAGCAATTCAGGGTTGCAATCAAATTGACAACTCCAAACTGTGATTATCCAATAGCTATTGAAAATTACCACAGCTCATTTACAGGAAATGCCTCTGCAAAGGCAGGACAATCCTTTGTAAGTTCAAACGGCAGATCTTGGGAAGACCTTACTACCGTAAGCGGTTATTCAAAAGCAAACGTTTGTCTTAAGGCATACACTGCCTATGCATCAAACATTGAAATGATTGCAAATACAAATGTAAGCTATTATTCCAATGGAGATCAAGTTGAATTGATGGTTAGCCTTACAAACAAGGGTGATTTAAGTTCTGCAAATCTCTATTCCCAATTGGATGAAAATGTTAAAATAGTATCCTATGTAAGCACTGGTGGAACTTTTGATGTTAACTCTAAAATATGGACCATTGATGAAATGGACACTGACAGCAAATATGTTTTAAGATTATTCCTTCAGGTTAACACAAAACAGGCAAATATCACAAATAGCCTTATCCTTAACAGCAGCTTATACAACATGAATAGAAACACAAGCAATATAACTCTATTTAAACGTGTAAGCGCTCAATTGGATGCAAGTGCTCTTAAGACAGCATACAATTCCGGCGATTTATTCAATGTATTAATCGTTGACGAGGATATGGAAGCATTGGATGATGTTGAAGTCTGTTTCAAGGTATACAATTCAAACAATGTATTGATTGGAACATTCTATAACTTTACAAATGAGGAAGGAAGAGTTTTCCTCGACAGCAATTTCAATGCAGGAAACTATACAGTGAAAGTAAGCCTCGTCAATCCATATTACGAAGGTGACCTTGTTGGTTCCATTGCAATCTCAAAGGCAAGCACCAAGGTGACTGCAATAAACAACAATGCAGTTTTAAACAGAAGCACTACAATTACAGCAAATGTTGACAGTGAAGGAAAAATCGTCAACGAAGGTTCTGTAAGCTTCTATGTCAACGGAATGAAAATCGGTACCGGAGATGTTGTGGATGGAGTTGCATATGTTGATTATATCCACAGCAAGGTGGGAGACTTTGAAATCAATGCAATCTACTCTGAAAACGGCAATTATCTCCAATCAGATAATTTGGCAAGTTTGAAGGTGGAAAAAATCACTGCAAACTTTGAAGGTTCAGACATAATCTCAACCTATAAGGACCTTGATTCCTATAACTTAACAGTTATGGACGATGAATACAATAGGGTTAGCGGTGTCAACATTCGTTTCAATATCTACCAAAACGGATACCTGCTTGCAAACAACTATATAAGTACAGATTCTGAAGGAATCGCCAGATTGTCTGTTGACCTGTCAGCAGGGGATTACATTATTGAATCCGAGATTATAAATAATGAATATCAAGGATCAAACAACAACTCATTGACCCTCAACAAGGCAACAGCTAAATTGGTGGCAAGCCAAATTGGAAACCAATACAAAAATACCCAGTTAACTGTAAAATTAAGCCAAGCCATAACAGACAAGGTTTATACTAATCAGAAAGTTCTAATCAGTTTCTCAAACGGCAGAATTTACAGCTTAACAACTGACAGCAATGGTGAAGCCGATTTGGATATTGATTTCGATGCTGGAGAATACACATATCAGCTCAGTTCATCAAATTCAAACATTATTGCAAAAAGTGCAGGAAAAATTACAATAGAAAAGTCAAAAGCTGCAATTGATGCGGAAATTATAAGCAACACTTATAAAAACTCCGTAATTGAAGCAAGCCTAAAAGATAAAAGCAATAATGCACTTGGCAATAGGCAAATCAGCCTTACAATCAATGGCAAAACATACACAGAAACAAGTGACAATAATGGTATTGCCACATTTGAACTGGACTTGGATGCAGGCAAATACGCTGTAAGCGTCAAGTCAAGCGACATTGATTATGAAAGCGATGAAAAGGCATTGAACATTGAAATAGTTCCGGCAAAAGCAATAATCAGTGGAGAAAGTATCCAAAAGTACTACAATGATGAGGGTAAAATAAGCATTAGCATCAAGGACAGCGAAAACAATCCCCTTTCCAATATGGCTATTGTTTACACAGTAAATGCAGTTGACTACACTGCAAGCACTGACGATGAAGGCAATGCTGCACTTGATGTGGATGAATTACCTGGAAACTACACTGTTCAAATAAAGCTTGATGATAAGAATTATGAAGGCGAAAGCACTGTAAATGCAGAAGTTTTAGCAATTCCGAGTCAGATTGTAGCTAAAAATCTTGTAAAATACTTCAAAAACAATACCCAATTGTCAATTACATTAAAGGACAATAATGGCAATGTTCTTGCAGGTGAAAAGATAAGCTTTACAATTTCAGGAAAAACTTATACTAAAACAACAGATGCAAAGGGAATGGCTAGCCTGACAATCAACAATAAGGTTGGATCATATTCTACCAAGATAAGCTTTAGCGCTGCAGGATACAAGTCTGTAAGTAAAACAGTAACTGTAAAGGTTGTATCTCCTAAAATAACTGCTGCTACAAGTGTTAAGAAAGGAAAAACATTTGCTGTTGTATTTAAGGACGCTAATGGAAAGATCATTAAAAACAAAAAGGTAATTGTTAAAATAGGTTCTAAAACCTATACAAGAACTACCAATTCCAAAGGCCAAGCCTTAATTAAGATTTCTCTTAAGAAAGGAAAATACACAGTAAAAAGTTCATTTGCAAGTAGTGCTTTATATGGAACTACTGTAAAAACCACTAAATTAACAGTGAAATAATTAAAAAAGAATTTTAAATGAATAATTAAAAAGTTTTTAACTTTTAATTTATTCATTATTTTTTTATTTTTAAAAAAATAAATTTACTAATTTTAAACTAATTTTAAACTAATTTTAAACTAATTTTAAACTAATTTT
>NZ_CALCYR010000005.1 GCF_937906425.1 uncultured Methanobrevibacter sp.
TAATTAAAACTAATTAAAACTAATTAAAACTAATTAAAACTAATTAAAACTAATTAAAACTAATTTAAACTAATAAAAAATTAAAATTTTAAAAATAAAAATTATTATAAAAATTTAATTTATAATCTAAAGGAAATTATTTATTCAATGGTTTAAATGAAACAATAAAATCACTTAAATCATAATCAAATCTATTGAATTTAACCGGTTTGGCATAAACTCTTTTAATAACCTTAGCTCTTGCAAAACCTTTAGTTGTTTTTCTTTCTTCCGTTTTAATTACATGAACTCTTGCAATATACTTGTCTATCTTGATAATGTCATCAACGGAAATCTTAAAGTCACGTTCTGTTTCACATTTAAAGGAAGCAACCTTTCCATGCAAGTCAATTGAAACTCCAAAACGTGCAGGAATCTCTTCAGAAGAAGCCCAAATGGTTCTTATATCCCTAGCAATAGTTTTATCAACTCTCTTTTCATCATCAAGTTCCAATGAAGTAATCTTAACCTTACCCAATTCGGACATAAGGTAATCCCCAACATGAAGTTCTTCATCAGGGAATAAATCAATAAATATCTTATGAGTATTTTCATGTTCACTAATAATCAATCTAAATGGTTTTGGTTTTTCTTGAGTGATTGTTTCCTTATATACAGATCCGCAGTCATCACATTTCAACAACAATTCACGAATATCCTTGGATTTTGCATTAATAACCTTATTTTTCAATACAACTGCTTCATCACTTCCACAAACAGGACAAACCATTTTCTCACCTCACATAACTTTTAATTCGATAAAAATCTTTAATAAATATTAAAAAAACATTAAATTTCAAATTAAATCATTTTTTTTAATTTTTAGTTTAAATTTAAAGTCTAACTGAATATAAAAACATTTGAATTAAAAACTTTAATTAAAAACTTTAAATTAAAAACTTTAAATTAAAAACTTTAAATTAAAAACTTTAAATTAAAAAAATTAAATTTTTAAAATCCAATTCAAAACTTAATTAAAAGAAGTAAATTTAATTATCATATTTATTATAGAATTAGTTTATTATAAATCTTATGATTAAAATGAAATTAATAAAAAAAGTTCTAAAAAATATTGAAAAAAATAAAAAAGTCAATCTTGAAAAAAATTAAAATCAAATCAAAAATCAATTAATAAATACCTCTTAAAAAAAAGGAATTTAAAAATCAAGTCAAAGATAAATATTAACAAAACCTCTTGAAAAAAAGGAATTTGAAAATCAAATCTAAGATATAATTTTAATTAAAATTTTAATTAAATAAACAATAGAAAAATAATACAAGTATTCATTTAATTAAATAGAAAATTAATTTAATGAAACTTATTCCTTACTTTTAATATAATGATTAACTAGACCACCATCAGACAGTATATTTACCATAAATTCTTTAAAAGCTTGGAATTCAACAATGACATCAGTAGTTTCATTATGAATAATTCCCCTTTCCAGATCCACTGAAACAATATCTCCATCATCAGCTTCAATATCTGCAACAACTACCGGCAAACCAATGTTGATTGCATTTCTATAAAAGATGCGTGCAAATGATTTTGCAATGATAACATCTACACCTGATGCCTTGATAGCTACAGGTGCCTGTTCCCTTGAAGAACCGCAGCCAAAGTTTTCACCGGCAAGAATCACATCACCCTGCTGAACATTGTGAGTGAAATCTGCCCTTTCACCTTCGAGAACATGTTCTGCAAGTTCCTTAGGATCAAATGTTCTTAAATATCTTCCAGGAATGATAACATCAGTATCGATATTATCTCCAAAATTCCATACTTTTCCTCTAATTTCAGCCATAGTATTCACTACATCTATAAAATAATTAATAAAACTCAAGTTTTTAAAATAAAAATAATAAGGAATAATAAAAAATAATTAAAAATTATTTTTCAATAACAAATCCATGATTTTGTGCTTTAGTAACTTTAACACGAGATTCGTCACCTATAATATCTGCAGCTGCCTTAACAATGTCCTTATTTTCATCATCAAAGACTGTGTATAAGGTAGGTCCAAATGAACTGATACCTACACCATAAGCTCCAGCATCTTCAATAGCCTTCATTGTAGGTAGGAAACTGGAATCAAGACTGTGTTCAAGTTTATTAAAACCAACATTTTGAAGTTGGGAAATCGCCCAACCGAAGTTTTTAATGTCCTTTTCAACCAGAAACGGAATTAAATTCATTAAAACCAAGTGTGAAACCTGTTCAACTTCAGTTTTTGGAATAGGGCAATAGGTTTGGAAAACGTTTACTTCCTGATCATCATAAACATGTTCCTCAACTTCAGGAATTGCCAAAAGAATATTCCACTCTTCAGGGAATTCATATCTGGCAACTAAAGCAGGAGGTTTTGCAGTAGATGCAGAAGAAGGTAAAAATCCAGGTTTTTCCTCTAAACTGTGTCCCCCATCAACAATTAAACCACCGAATTCATGGGCAAAAGTTCCAATTCCTGAGGTTCCGCCTCTTCCAACCATGGTACTTAATTCTCTACTGTTAAATTTAAGACCCATGGTTTCAGTCATTAAATGAGCTGTTGCCACAGCAATCTGGGTTCCGGAACCTAATCCTGAATGAGGAGGGTAAGCTTCCAGAACTTTAAAATGGAAGCCTGATTCAATATTGCAAGCCTTTGCAATAAGTTCAGCTGCTTCAGGAATCTTTATAATACATTCTTCCTTAGAATCTTCAGCAACACTATCAGCAAATTCTAAAGTAAAACCTTTTTCATTAGTTTCTTCACTTTCTAAAACAAATTGTGGGTCACTAAGTGCAAGACCTACACCGCCATCAATCCTCTTATATGATCCATTCATGTCAATAAGAGTCATATGTAATCTGGAAGGTGCTCTAATAATCATAATTTCACGACCTTAATAATACCTATTTTAATTCTCTATTGAACCTCAATCAATAATAATTCTCTTTAATATCAATTGAACATCAATCTCAAATGAAAATTAAAATAATAGTTTTCAACATCCAAAAATAATAAAAAAATTAAATGAATTTAATATAAAAAATTAATAAGTATTTTAATTCAATGAAAATTAAATAAACAAAATAAAATGAATTAAATTTAAAAATTTCATCATATTTAACCCAATTTATTAATTTAATTATTAAATAAAATTAATAATTTATAGATTTAACTATTTAAACTTATTGAAAAATTTTAAGACAATTAAAGATTTTTTTAATGATTTAAGTGAAAATATTATAAAAAAGTCTAAAAAAAGTCCAAAATAATAAAAATAATCATAAAAATATTAAAAAATTATTAAAAAAATTGAAAACTGTATAATATTTTAAAAAACAATTTAAAAAAAATAGTTTAAATTATAGTAAAAGACAATTAAGAAAAAAAGTAAATTAATAAAAAAGTCTAAAAAGAATAAAAAATGAGTAAAAAGATAAAAAAAGATTATAAGTTAAAAAAAGAATAAAAAAAGAATAAAAAAGAGTAAAAAAGAGTAAAAAAAGAGTAAAAAAAGAGTAAAAAAAGATTATAAATTAAAAAAAGAATAAAAGAAGATTAAAAAAAGAATAAAAGAAGATTAAAAAAAGATAAAAACTTAAAAAAGAGTAAAAAATTAGAAGAGAAAACTATTCGTCTTCATCCTCTTCTCCAGTCTTGTCATTAAATTCAGTCATTTTCTGATTTAATGGGACTGAAAACTCATCCTCAATAGCTTGCCTATAAATTGAATTCATTGTACAGAATGGAATAACTCTTCCATCAGGTACTGCATAATGAATAACACAATCTTTTACCCTATCAGTATCAAAGTTAAATGGATCCATAAAGTGCATACATGATATGAGTAAGGAATTGGTGTGGAATTCACCTAATGACTCATAAGATTGATTCTTAAAGATGTCAATCAAAATCTTTTTCATGTTCAATCCTTTAGGAGATTCCTCTTCATTAATCAATTTAGGAATGTTTTTAACTGCACTTGCTAAAATTCTAGGTTTAATAGCAAATGAACCGTTTTCTATCTTTTCAGTGTATCTTTGCAAGAAAGCCAAGAATCCGTCCACATCAATAAATCTTGTGACAGGAATGATATTGTCTTCTTCCATAAAGATATAGGTAGCTGAACCACAGTGTTGGTGGCAGTTTAATGTTGCAGGAGCAACTTGTCCCTGCAATGCACCAATGAACTCTGAAACAGGTTGAACTGATGTGGCTGAATAGAAATCATCCTTTGAAATTTGACCGTCGGTTTGTTCCTCAATCAAATGCAAGAAGTCCGGAATGGTAATTCTTTGCTCCTCCACCTGATCTGATGGAGTTCTTCCAGAGAATGAAACCGGTTGGAAGTTTACACCGTGAACGATATCAATATTTTCAATAGCCAATCTAACGATGTCTCCCACTTGCTGGTCGTTAACACCCTTAACCACAGTAGGCACAAGCACAATACCTAAACCTGCCTTCCTACATTTTTCAATGGCTTCCAGCTTGACATCCAATAAATTCTTATTTCTTGCAACCAAGTAAGGTTCTTCTGTAACACCATCAAACTGAAGATAAACTGTATTCAAACCGGCATCCTTTAATTCTTGAGCATAACCATCCTTTTTAGCAATCCTAATACCATTGGTTGCAATTTGAGTATGTGAAAATCCTTCTTCCTTAGCCATTCTAATCAAGTCAGGCAAGTCTTTACGAACGGTAGGCTCACCACCAGCATATTGGATAGCTGGAGCAGGAACAGGCTTTTCATTCCTCAAGTTTCTAAGCATTTGACGAATCTCATCTTGAGTAGGTTCGAACAATTGTTTGGAAACAGCTGCATTTGCAAAACAGATAGGGCATTTTAGGTTACATCTGTTTGTTACATCAATCAATCCTAAAACTGTAAAAGATTCATGTTCTGAACAAATTCCACAATTTTGAGGACATTTTGCAACCTTTTCCACCATAGGATTTTCCAAATCTTGAGTAATTGAATCATATTGGTCCACTCTACCGTATAATTCTGCATCACTCCAATAAGTATTATTAAATTCCCCATGTTCAGGGCATTCTTTTTTAATCCAAACCCTGCCATCCTCTTCATAGACCTCAGCTTCTAAAGGTTTAAGGCATGTTGGACATAAACTGGTTGTATTTTTAATAAACATAAAATCACCTCATACAATCTGTACAAACAATATAATCAGTTAAGCATAAAATAAATTAGTCTTTTAGAATAAATTCTGAATTAATTTATATAAATATTATATAGCATATAATTTATTAATGTACTTTATTTATTTTTCATAATATTTAAATTTAATATCAATCACTTATTAATTATAATAATTTTATCATATTTAAATTGATTGATTGATTGAAAATCAGAAAAATCCATTAAAAATTGTGAATGAAAATAAAAAATTTCTTAAAATACATGAAAAAACTGATAAAAATAGAACAAATAAACAAAAACATTATAGTATAGTTCATATATAAATAAAAAATAATTAAAAACTATTTGAGGGTTTAAAATGGAATTAAGTGAATGGATTAAATTAAATAATATCCCTAACAATAGAATATTAAAAATTCTTGAAGAATACGAACAGATTAAAGCGATAGAATTTAATGATCCGGAAGATGTTCAAAAAGAAGTGGAAGAACATGGACTTCGTTATGTTGCTTACAAATATAATGTTGGGGAAAAGGAATTGAAGGAATACGGTTGGAGATTTAAAAAACGAGACAAAGATGGAAAAAGAAGAGAAGAAACTCCAATTGTTAAAACAGATGAACAAAAACCCCTTGTAGACATTTTTGATGACTAAATAAAAAAAATAAAAAAATTAAACTGATAAAAATAGCATTTAAAAAAAGAAAAATAGTTTGATTTTAATTAAAATTAATTAATACCAAACGTCCTTAATTCCAAGCAAGTATGCAATAGAATTAGATCCTATATGAAGTATAATTGTTAGGATACAAATAATTATAAAGAAGTGCCAACTGATTTGAACAAAGATAAAACTTAAAATCAATGCCCCAATTACAAAATCCAATTGATCCATGATTGGAGCAGGCTCTCCGCTTTTAAGCCCCATTCTTCTTTTTAGGAAACTGCCTACAGCATCACCGAATAATGCACCGAATGCCATAAGGAAACCTAGAACCAAACCGCCCAATACACTTTCATAAACGTGAATATTAATAATTCCACCGGTTAAAACACTTAAATCTCCATAGAATGAACCAATAAGGCCTAATATCCCACCGACAATTGTTCCAAGTACAGTTCCACTGTAAAATCCTTTCCATGTTACGCCATTTCCAATAAGTCTGCTACCATCAGAGAAATCCTTTCCGCCATCAATAGGAGCTCCCCCTCCAAATGCAAGACCGCTAAGATTGGATACATATGCAGGCAACATGAAATACACTGCACCGAAAATAGAAATGACTAAATTTAAAACTTGTGATTCCATTATTTACCTCAAAAAATTAAAATTAAATAGAAAAAATACTATAAAAATATGCTAAAATTAAAAATTAAAAATTAAAAAATTAAAAATATAAAAATTTGACAATTGAAAATTTAAAATTTAAAATTTTTAAAAACTGTTTTAATAATTATTTAATTTAATATCCTATTTAATCTTATATTTTTAATTGTTAATAAATATAATCCCTAATTAAAAAAATTTTAAAAAATTTTAAAAATTATTTTAAAAAATAAAAAAAGAAAAATTAATTAAAAATATATTAAAAGTTCATTGAAAGAATAAAAATAAAACTAATGGAAAATCAATTATAATTTTAAAAATAATAGTAATATAAGACCTTAAATTTAAAAATAAGCTTAATATAATGATTAAAATTAAAAATAAGAAAAAATATTTAAAAAATAATTACATGAAAAAATAATAAAATTTCATGAAAACTATAAAAATCTTCATGAAAAGAAAAAACTTTCAATCAAACTAAGCAAAAAGCATTCATGAAAAGAAAAAAACTTAACTAGCCAATCTAAACCAAGAACATTGATAAAAAGAAAAAAACTTAACTAGCCAATCTAAACCAAGAACATTGATGAAAAGAAAAAATTAACTAGCCAATCTAATATAAGAGTCTTCAATTAGACTATAAGATTGTTTAAATGCATTTACCTTACCATCAACTTCAGGAATTTCATAAACAAAAACCCTTGAACCAGTTTTAACTATAGGAGTGTCAACTGCTGCAATGGAAGTACTTTTACTAGGTTGGGAAGCATTTCTCTGATAATAATTAAATCCTATGTCCTTGGAAACTTTTTTAGCCAATTTAACTGAAGCCTTATCCATTGTAGGAGTAGCTATATAATATCCTTCACCATAGCCAGGCTCATGATCATGACCGATGATGACCAAATCCAAATCCTCTTTTTTAACATCTTTCACCACATAATCATGAACAAGGGATTCTCCATTGGCACGACCCTTAGTGAAATCTTCAGGATGGTCCGTTACATTAACCCTATAACTGATAATCTCAACATCAGGATGGGTGAAAGCAAACAATTGACAAACCAGAGGAAGAACAAACTTATGGTTTAATTCCCTGGAATGCATTCCTGAAACCACTCCAATCTTTACTGAAGCATTATTGGTATGACAAAAACTTATCTTCGTAACTGACCCCAGGTTATTTTCTCCTATTAGCTCACTGGACCCTTCAGAATATAAAAAAACTGAAAATACTAAAAGAGCAAGAACAACCAAGACAATAAGAATTATTTTCGCTTTCTTTCCCATAAAACCACTTTACAAGTTATAAAAACTCTAAATTAGATTCCAAATTAATAAAAAAATAAAAAAATATTAATAAAAACTCCAAATACCAAACCAAAATTAATAAAAAAATAAAAAATATTTAAATTAAAAAAATATTTAAATTAAAAAAATATTTAAATTAAAAAATTTGACTTAAATCATATAATCTTTCATCATTAAAGCTGTACCAATAGCTGGAGCTACTGTACATTCGTCATCACTATAAAAGTCTCCCATTGACTGAACTTCCAAACCTAAGAGTTTTGCAGCTTCAGCACATAAAATATCCTTACCTAAACCTGTAACAATTACCTTATCAAGGTTTTCACGTTCAGAGACTTCCTTAAGACCTGCAGCAATTTGTTCAACTTGTTTTTTGTGGATATAATCAGCCATTTCAACAACTTCATCATAGGATAGAATATCCAAATCTGCACAAACAACTCTTGAAATTCTTCTAGCAGATTCTTCCTTAGATTTACCTGCACCATCACAGGTAGCACAGACATAATCCCTATCCTCAATCAAATCCAAAACATTATAAACGTCTGCAGTTATAGCAAACAATTCAGAAGCTACCCTATAATCATTTCCATTAAGTGGAATTGAATCAAGAAAACTGGTAAGATTTGTTCTCAATGTTCCAGTGTAAACAAGTTCGCCGGTAACGGATCTTTCAAAATCGGTTCTGCCCTTAGCACATTCCTTTCCATCCTTGATTGGAATAATATCTGTTGTTGTACTTCCTGTATCAACAAAAATACAATTCTTATCAATTTCTGCAACGATTTTAGAGGTTGCAATCCAATTTGCAGCTGCAACATTCAGGGGATTTTCAATAAGTTCCTCTAGGGAAAGCACCTTTTCAAGTCCAATGTATGCAACAGGACAATCAAATAAGTTTTCACAAGTGGTGGCTATGTCTATAACACCTTCTGTTTTAGTTTCAAAGGCATCAACCAATTCAGCAGTCATTGAAATCCCAACAGCATCAATCTCATCAATAGGGCATAATTTTTCTATCAAGTCGATTAGGGTTACTCCCAACTTATCATTGGAAGACCACATAGGGAGATACTCGAAATCAGTCTGAATATCCTTAATTTCACCATTTTCAAATTCTATAATTGCCAAATCAGTGTTTGCACCACCAATATCAAAACCTGCTACTTTCATTATATCACACAGTAAATAATTAAAAATTAAAACATTGATTAAAAATTTAAAATAAAAAATTATTAAAAATTAAAAAATAAATTAAAAATTTAAAATAAATTAAAAATTTAAAATAAAAGATTATTAAAAATTAAAAAATAAATTAATAATTTAAAATAAAAAATTAATAATTCAAATAAATAAATTTAGTTATTTCTTATAAATATCTTTTTGTATTTCCAATATCAAATAAACAAAAAACCATTCAAATCAATTAAAATTACCAAAAACAAATCCAAAGAATAAAACCATTCAAATCAATTAAAATTACCAAAAACAAATCCAAAGAATAAAACTATTCAATATTAATGTCTAAAATTCCATTTTCATCCTTTAGGAAATGTACCTTGGAATTATAGGAAATATTCCTTTCAAGCTCTTCAACATCCATATTTCCATCCAAAAGATCTATGATTGAAGATGCTATATTGAAATCAGCTATCTTTTGAAGACCTACATAGGAAGTTGTGAATCTGGAATTGATTTCAATAAGATAAACTTCTCCTTCTTCAGTTATAATTAAATCCACACCAATAAAACCTTTCAAACCGGGAATAAATTCACAAGCTTTCTTTGCAAGTTCAAATGCCTGATTCTTAAATGGATTTTCATATGGAGTGCAACCTCCAACATACTTTCCCCCTTCATCAGTGATTTCAATAACCTGCTTATTCAAGCTGATTGGAACTGCAGTCTTGCCGTCACTTATTAAACTGACACTGCAGACATCTCCTTCAATAAATTCCTGAATCACAAATCTGGAGCCATCATCATAAATGTTTTCCAATTCATCAATATCCAATTTGGAAGATATTAACTTAATGTTTTCACAATCCACACCAAAACGTGGCTTTGCAATTAACTTATGTTCCTTTTCAATTTCCCTATCAGAATTATCCAGAACTGGAATGTCCCTAGGTTTTTGCATAATTGGAACTGAATCAGATTGACTGTCTCCATAATCTCCATTGATAGTGTCAAAAAAGATTTGAATAGCCCTTTTCCAATAGGTTTTACTATTTAAAAGAATGTTGAAAGTCATAGGTTGCCTTACCCTGCGACCCAGATAATCAAAGATTTCATACTTGTCACTGCAGAGCTTTACAGAATATGAATCGGAACCATATACACTTACATTTTTAGATTCCAATATTTTAGTAAAGTTATAAATATCCATATTAGCCTCAGAAGCTACAAACATAGCCTTTGAAAAGATTTCTGCATTATTTTCCAACCATCCTTCAAGGCTTTCACCTATAACAATGGTCTTTACATCAAAATCCAAATCATCAAATAAATCTTCAAATTCCTTTGAAACCAATACATAAATGTCCTTATCCCTTAATTCGATTGCAAGAGACCTTATTATTTCTTCAGCTTCTGAAACAATAGACAAATCAGTCACTCCAGAAGAAGTAAAATATTCAAATATCAATATAGAATCCTGATTAACATTTTTTAAATCTGACATTTTAACACTATCCCAATTAAATAATTCATAATAAAATTAAACTTATAAAACAATTTACCAAATAAGCAAAAATTTATTAATTTTCCCATTCAGCAAAATACCATTCATTATCTTTCTTTTCAAAATATGCCTTTGTATTTAAGGTCCATACCCCTTTAGAACCATAAACCTTAGCATTTAAAGTCACATCTGCAATAAGAATTGCATTGTTTGAGTTAATTATAATTTCAGGAAAATTGATAATTGATTCATAATAATTCAAGGTTCCATCCATTATCTCTTCAATGAAATCTTCCTTATTTTGTCTTCTGCCACTCATATGAGTCAAATGATAATCATCCGAAATAATCTCATTTAGTTTTTCCTCATCCTTTTCAATCATGGCAAGCTGGAGTTCCTTAAACCTATCAAGAACCTTTTCCTCTCTAAAAGAAAATTTTTTATCTGAAATTAGCTTAACTAAATTATTCATATTACCCCTATAGAAAAATTAAATTAAATATCCATTCTCATAAAAAAATGAGCATCATATCAAAAAACTTAAAAGCCTAATTTTCATATCCTCATAAACAAATGATTATTATTCAAAATAGTTAAAACCTAATTATTATAATCCTCATAAATTACAGTTAAACCATTTAAATTCAAGTCATCATAGGGGAATCTAATCTCCTCTTTCTCAAAAACTATTTTTACAAGAGAATTGTTCTTATTTTCAAATTCCAAAACACTAATGTCTTCATCAATGACTTTCATATGACGTGTGAAACTTGACATGAGCTCATCTGGAGCAATCATCTTAAGGGTGTCGTTCTTATCTGCATCCTCAATGATTTTTACCATAAGTTCTGCAGCATTTCCCATACCATAAGGATTTTTAGCCTCTTTCATACTTCTTGCAAAGTCCTTATCATCAAGGATTTTTCTTGCATTTTCCAAAATCACATGTTTATCTGAACCTACAAGAATGTTTCCCCCGGCAGCAACGGTTTCCGGACGTTCAGTGTTATACCTTAAGGTAAGTGCAGGGACATCAAGGGTTATTGCCTCTTCCTGAAGACCTCCGGAATCTGTTAGGATAAAGCTTGATTTGGAGATAAGGAGCAAAAAGTCCAAATAGCCAACAGGCTTGATGATGTGAACATGATTCAAGCCATTCAACCTGTCAAATAGACCAAAGTTTTCCATTGTCTTTTTAGTTCTTGGATGTATAGGGAAAATAATATTCACATCATCCAATTCCTCCAAAGCCTCAATGATATTGGTTAATCTATCCTTATCATCAACGGTTTCAGCCCTATGCATTGTCAAGGCAACAATATTATCCATATTGTCAATATCCAAGTCTGCAAGAGACTTATCATAATCAGACTTATCACGGGATCTTGAAATTTCAAGGTTTCTAAAGCAGGCATCAACAACAGTATTGCCTGTAATGAAGATTCTCTTTCTTGAAATGCCTTCCATTGCAAGATTTATGGCAGATTCTTCTGTTGGAACAAAATATAACTTTGAACAGATGTCTGCAGCCAATCTGTTAATCTCTTCAGGCATTGTTTCATCAAATGAACGAAGACCTGCTTCAACATGACCAACAGGAATATGTAATTTACTTGCAACAAGAGCGCCAGCCAATACAGCATTGGTATCACCTTGAACAAGTAATATGTCTGGTTTTTCATTGAGAAGAACCTCTTCAATCCCTTCCATCATCTTGCCGGTTTGCCTACCATGAGAGCCGGAACCTACATGAATATTGTAATTTGGCGTAGGTAATTTTAAGTCTATGAAGAAATTCTCAGACATCTCCTTATCATAATGCTGACCTGTATGAATCAATAAAAGCTCATGACCTCTTTTTTCAATCTCATCCATAACAGAAGCCATTTTAATAATTTCAGGCCGGGTTCCCAATACAATAGCTATTTTCATATTAAAACATCCCTTTTCATAAAATAATCAATATAAAATATTACTTAGTTGAAAAAAATTATAAAATTCATACACTATTTTAATTTTTATACTTTTTAAAATATATATTTAATATATACTTTTGTTTAATATAAACTATAAACTAGTTTTAAAAGAAAGAAGGAATATATAAAAAAATTAACTATTTTTAAAAGAAAAAAATTAAAAAAATACAGATACTATGAAAAATCCTGACTTAATAATTAATGAAAAAGAGTATTTTAAGGCAAATGACTTAAATTCATTAAATTTCCATAAGGGACAATTGTATGAAACGATTGTAACAAGCCAAAACAAGGAATTAGAAAAGAATGCTGCAGCAATTGGAGTCGTATGTAAGGATTCAAGCCATATTGTAATTTATCTAAACAATTGTAAAAATACCCAAAGAAACATTTTGGAAAATGGAGAGTTTATTGTAAATATATGCAAAGACCCCCTAATTTTTACATATTCTACAATTGGAAAACTGGAAGATGAATATTTTAGTAAATACAATGAATTTCCAATAATCAAAGACAATCTGGGATTTTTCAAGGGGCATGTAATTAAAGTAAATGAAACAAAAAGAGAAAATGACTTCAATAATGGCATAGGCCATGTAGTGACTGCAGAAGTCAATGACATTTACTTTAGAAAACCGGAGTCAATAGAACCGATAAACAGAGCCCAGAATGCAGTAATTGAAAGCCTTATTTACTATTGCAGATTTGATGGAAAATATAAAAAGAAGCAAAAGGAAATCTGGGAACATATTTTAGAGTTAAATAGACTTAGCCAAAGGGTTGGAAATGAATCTGAAAAGAAATCCATGAAAATCATATTAGATAAAATGAGAGAAAGATTTGATCTTGAATAAAATCATTAAAAAAAAGTTTAATCATGAAATAAATAATAAAGTTTAATCTTGAATAAAAGATTTAAAATAATAATAAACTTTAATCCTTACTAAAATCATTAAAATAAGTAAATTTAAAAGAATAAAAAATATTAAAAAAAGAAATAAATTTAAAAGAATAAAAACTAATTTTAAAAAAAAATAAAAAAATCATAGAAGAGTTCTATGATTAATCCTTTTTAATTTTTCTAAAATGGTAAATGATCATACTGCTTTAAGTTACTGAATGAATTTATGTTCCAATTCTTAATGTTTCCCAAACTGTTTCTGGAACTTGTAGCGTCAGCAGAGTACCAAATTCCGCCAATATAAATTTGAGCCCATACATGTCCAGTGACCAAACCACTTGAGAAGGTACATCCCTTACCATGTGAAAATCTTGCAGTAATATTTGCTGCCCTGCAGAGAGCAACAATCAAATTGGATTTGTCACAACAGTTTCCAGATTTTGTACTTAAGGTCTTTGCAGCTCCCTTCTGACTGTTTGCATAATAACTGTAGGAAATATTATCCCTTACATAATTGAATATTGCAAGAGCCTTTGACCAAGTGCTGGTCTTACCGGCAGTCAGACTAATGGCCAAATTCTTGATTGCAGTTGTAACAGCATCATGCCCTGAACTTTCCAAATATTTTGCAAGCTCCGAACTGCTTAAGGAAGCAATCTGATTTAAACCAGACATATACTGGCTTAGATTACCCTTTTTAGTCACATTTGCATCACTGAAGTCACTGCTTGAAAGAATCAAATAACTTGGCAATACCTTTTTTGCACCATAATATTGCAATGCCTTAGAAAGCCCAAATGTATAAAGATTTGGTGAAAGTAAACCTAAACTGGTATTTATATAATTAGGAATCTCATTATTCTCATCAGCATAAGAGATTAAATTCTTAGCAAGCAAAGTGTAGTTTGCCTTATATAAATTACCATTTATGGACTTGCTTCCATTATTTGAATAGTTTGAACTAATGTTTATAAGTCCAATATATCCGGAAGTCTTATTTGAATTAATACTGATTAATGCCTTTGCCATCAAATAAGAGAAACCGCTTAAATTGACTTTAACCCCATTTACTGAAACAGTTGCTGGAACCCTTGCATTCTTTTCAACATAAGTTCTAAGGCTTGTTGCAGCAGATATTATTTGACTGATTGAAAATACCTTATCGGATTTTACATTCAAACTAAGAGATCCTGATGCGGAAGCATATTCACTGTCTCCTGCAAACTTATAGGTCAAATTATAGGATTTTGGACTAGTTACATTTACATTAAAGCTTACAGCACCGCTAGAATTGGTAGTTTCATTATAAGTTTTTCCATTAAATGTCACTGTAATATTTTTAGACCCCAATGGATTTCCACTGCCATCAGTTAGGCTAATGGAATAATCGCTTCCATTCATTATGGAAGTTCCGGAATTGCTAAATTTACTGGATAATCTTACGGTTAAATTAAGATTTCCGGAAGATGATGAACCATAATAGGAACTGCCTCCATACTTATATGAAAAACTGTATGTGCCCGCTTTGGAAGGGTTGATCTTTAAGCTTGCAAGACCCTTTGAATTTGTTGTCTTATTATAGGTTTTTCCATTGAAAGTAAAGACAATCTTTTTAGAAGCCAATGCTTTTTTATTTGCATCCTTCAATCTAACGGAATATGTCTTTCCTGCAACAATGCTTGATGATGAGCCTGTCAAGGAGGTTCCTAACTTAACCTTGATGCTTGCAGAGCCTGAACTTGCACCATATAGGCTATCTCCTGCAAACTTATAGCTTATCTTATAGCTTTTTCCTGCAGCGGAATTGATAGTTATGCCTGCAATACCCTTTGCATTAGTAGTTTTCTTATAGGTCTTACCTCTATAAACAATGGAAACCGTCTTATTTGACAGGACACTGCCCTTATTGTCCTTAAGGCTTAGGGAGTAAACCTTCCCCTTAACAATAGAACTGCCTGAATTTGAAAGGCTTGTTGGAATCTTTACAAATAGGGAAACTATTCCAGAGGAAGAAGAGCCATAATAGGAACTGCCTGCATAGGAACATGACAAGTTATAGGTATTGTTTGCATCAGCATTGATTTTTAAGCTTGCAATACCTTTTGAATTTGTTGTCTTATTATAGCTTTTTCCATTGAAAGTAAAGACAATCTTTTTAGAAGCCAATGCTTTTTTATTAGCATCCTTCAATCTAACAGAATAAGCTTTACCCTTAATAACACTGGAAGCTGAAGCTGTCAATGAAGTTCCTAACTTGACCTTGATGCTTACAGAGCCTGAACTTGCAGCATAATAATTATCTCCTGCAAACTTATAAGTCATCTTATAAGTTTTTCCGACAGCTGAACTGATTTTTAAACTAACAACACCCTTTGCATTAGTAGTTTTCTTATAGGTCTTACCACCATAGACAATGGAAACTGTCTTATTTGCCAACACATTGCCTCCAGCATCCTTTAAGCTAAGGGAATATGATTTGCCCTTAACTACAGAACTGCCAGAATTTGATATTGCTGTTGCAGCCTTTACAACAGTGAATGAAAATGACTCAGACACATTTTCGTATGAATCATCACCATCAAATGAAACAGAAATACTGTAATTTCCAGCCTTCCTATTCATAATAAAATAGACTTGACCAGTTTCATCTGTGGTCTTTGCATAAGTCTTATTATTAAAAGTTAATGTTAAACTCTTGTTTGATAATGATGAATTTGTGTTTTTATCCATTAAAGTGACATTAAAAGAATTTCCGTAACTTACTTTGGAACTTGAACTGACTAGTGCAGTTTCATTCTTAGCAGCTAAAGAATCACTTGAAGAACTAGAACCTGAACTAGAATTAGAACTAGAACCTGAACTAGAATTAGAACTAGAACCTGAACTGGAATCTAAACTTGAATTAGAACTAGAACCTGAATCAGCCAATATCCTAGAATCAGAAATATCCTTAGAAAGATTCTCTTCTCCACCAGCATTTATTTCCAAATTGGAATCCTCTAAACTTAAATTGCCAGATTGATTATCCAAAGCTAAATCTGACATGTCACTGACGTCACTTGCAGAAACGGAAGCCATTAACATAAAAATCAATGCAACCATTACTAAAAGCAACGTAGAATTTTTAATTGAAATTTTTTCACCTCAATACATTAAAAAAGTAAAAAGAAAATTTATATTAAAAAACATTTTTAAGAATTCTAATTAAAGCCAACTTAAAAAAAACTAAAATTATTAAAAAAAACATTTAAGAATTCTAATTAAAGTCAACTAAAAAAAATTAAAATTAATTAAAATTAATTAAAATTAATTAAAAAATTAAATGAAATAATGAAATTTTCTTTAAATTTTTTTAAAGAAAAATTAAGAAAAAATATCATTTTAGGACTTATTTTGCCTAAAAAGCTCATAAATCTTTTTTAATGTTGATAAAATATAAGATTTAATAATATATAAATCTTTTCCATGAAAAATTAAAAATTAAATGCCTAAAAAGAGTTGAAAACAAAATTAAACAATAAAAATAAGATAAAAAGTTAAATAAAAATAATAAAATAATTTAAAGTAAAAAATAATAAAAAATATAGAATTAAAAAAGAAATAAAAGATTTATTGCAAATTAAATTAAAAACAATAGAATAATAGTTTATTAGATAAAATAAGACAAAAATAAAACTATTTATTAAAAATATGAATAAATAAAAGCCAATAATATCAAATATAAACTAAAATTAAGTATTTTTATTCAAATAGAATAATAAAGACTTTTTGATAATTGAAATAAAAATATTAAATTTTAATAAATCTAAAATTGATTAATAAGACTACAAACTAAAATGTTTAAATTGATAAATAAAAGTTAAATAAGAATTAAACAAAAATTAAAAACCTGTTTAAAAAATTAAGCATTTTAATAAATTATATAATACTATTTTATTAAATATAAAAACTTTATTTATTAAATATAAAAACTTTATTTTTTATATAATTTTATTATTAAAATTTAATTAAAATATATAATAAAAAATTGAGTTAAAATCATAATAAGATTGATATTAAAATTATAATAATATTGATAAGAAGAGGATTTATTTTCAATAGCGTTCCATAGTATTCCATAGAAAATTAATCTAAGATTTTGGATAAAAAAAATAAAAATTAATCTAAAGATTTTGGATAAAAAAAAATAAAAATTAATCTAAAGATTTTAGATAAAAAAATAAAAATTAATCTAAAGATTTTGGATAAAAAAAATAAAAATTCAGACAAAAAAATTAGATAAAAAAAATCAAGGGAATAATAAAAATCTAAAAAATAATTTTATTAAAAAATTAGAAAAATTAATAAAATTTACAAAAACATGTAAAAAAATCCAATTACATGTAATTACATGTAATAAAAAAATAGCTGAAAATAGTTTAATCTTCTGTTAAGTCTTCAAAACTTTTCAACATAGACTCAGTAACCGAATAAGTTCTTTGCAAATCAAATAAACTATCCACAAGATTTCTTCTAAATCTTTCACATGCATAATCATCATAGCGGAAGCGAATTCCATCATATTCAATATCCATCAAAATCAGGTTTTCAGGTTCAACAACCTTTATATATGCTCTTGGTTCATCATCTGATGGATCCAATAATTTCATTACATCATCCAGTGAGAGCTTTCCATAATTTACATCCAAAAAGACTCTCATCATCTTACGAACCATATTCCACAGGAAGCTTTCACCATAAATATCAACAAAAATAGGACTATAAGACTTATTCAAATGAGCATAATCATTTTTACTGTTTTTATCATCCTCATTTATTGCAGGGGCGCTGATGACTATATCCTCAATTGTTCGAACAGTTGTCTTTTGCTTTCTTTTTGTAAAATTAGTGAAATTATGGGTTCCCTTAAATAATTCGGCAGTTTGTCTTAAAAGATCCATATCCAAGTTTTGCTCAAAAAGAATATAACGATACCAACGCATTTGAGCATATCTAGGCTTGAAACCAAATCTTACAGGAGCCCATCCAATGATTTGAATGTCATCAGGTAAGCTGTTATTAATCTGGTTTATGCGAACTTCCTTTTCACTTTGAAAACTGATTACATTTCCCAAACTGTGAACACCTGCATCGGTTCTGCCGGCTATACGAAAACGTGAACTTTTCAAATCATCTATATACTCCAATTTCCTTAGATGATAAATCAATTCCTCCTCAACGGTCCTTACATCAGGCTGTCTTTGAAATCCATGAAAATTAGTCCCAATATAAGCAATTTTTAAAGCAGTTCGTTTCATAAAATCACAATTTAATTCGTTTAAAAAAAAAATGATTAAATTAGCCAATAAAATTTTATTATAAATTTAATTATTTTGGAGTTGTTAATATAAATTTAGTAATTAAAAACTTAAATATTTTAGTAAAATCAATCCGGAAAAATTAAAATTTTAAAAAACATTTTAAAAATATTTAAAATTTATATTATACAATAACAAAATATTAACTATGGAAAATATGCATAATGAAAAGGAATCTGTTAGCCTTTATCAAAACTATAAAATAGATTCTGAAATTAAAAACACTGCAGAGAAATATTATTTTATCTTTGATGAGCGAAAACTTCTGCTTTTAAACAATCAAATCCCCCTAATTAAAGGTTTGGATGAATTGGGAATCCCAAATAATAATATTAAAAACAATATTTATTTAGGAGAATTCTATTTAAAAGATTCCTATGTTGTAGAATTGGAAAACTGGGAAAATAAGGACAATTTTGACTTTGTCGAATTATATGAGCTTTTTGACATCAATGAGGAAATCTACTATCTTGCAGGAAGGGCAATCCAGGTATTGGATTGGGAAAATACACACCAATACTGCGGCAGATGCGGCTCTAAAACCTACACTTCAGAAATTGAAAGGGCAAAAGTCTGTCCAGAATGTGGATTTATGAGTTTTACAAGGATTTGCCCTGCAATCATTACCACAATCATCAAGCAAGAGCGAGATGAAAAAGGAAATATTGAAAATAAGCTTTTAATGGCAAAGCATTCCTATCATGAACATAACAGGTATTCTCTAATTGCAGGATTTTTAGAAGCTGGGGAAACCATAGAGGAAGCTGTTCAAAGGGAAATTAAGGAAGAGGTAGGAATTGAAGTAGAGGATATTGAATACTTTGGAAGCCAATCCTGGCCATTTCCAAACTCCTTGATGATTGGATGCATATGCAAATACAAATCCGGAGAAATTAATGTTGATGGAAATGAGATAGTCAAGGCAAAATGGATGTCTAAGGAAGAGATTGAACTGCCTGAATCAAATATTTCCATATTTTCCAAACTGTTAAGAAATTTTATTGAAAATTTCTAAAATTTTTTACTAAATTAACAATAAAAAGAAAATAAATTTTTCAAAACAAATCTAATCAATAGATATATTAATTTATTAAAATAAAATTAATATGGAAAAGAAATTATTTGAGTTAATATTATTTTTATCAAAAAATTAAATAAAAAAAATAAAATACAATTTTCTTCAGAAAAAAATTAAATTAAAAAAAAATAAAATAAAATAAACTTTTCATCAGAAAAAATTAAATAAAATTAAATTAAAATAAATAAAATTTAATTAAATTAAATTATAAAACCAAATAATAGTATTTAGGTGTTTAAATGTCATTTCAAGATAATAAAATGTTAATTATGCCTGCTGTAGATATAAAAAATGGCAAATGTGTACAGCTTGTTCAAGGAAAACCTGGAAGTGAACAGGTAATTATTGAAAATCCTGAAAAGGTTGCAAAAAAATGGGAAGATGAAGGTGCTGAAGTGGTTCATGTAATTGACCTTGACGGTGCCCTTGAAAGTGTAACAAATATAGAAACCATTAAAAAGATTTTAAATGAAGTTTCAGTTCCTATCCAACTTGGCGGAGGAATCAGAAGCATTGAATATGCTGAAGAATTGTTAAACTTAGATATTGACAGATTAATTATAGGAACTATGGGAATCAAGCAACCTCAAGTAATCTCCCAACTTGCAGAGGAATATGGATCTGAAAGAATAATGATTTCCCTTGACAGTAAGGACAATAAGGTTGTAATTAAAGGTTGGCAAGAAAAAATAGACAAATCTGCAACTGAAATAAGTAAGGAATTTGAAGAACTTGGAGCGGGAAGCATTTTATTTACAAATGTAGATGTTGAAGGATTGCTTGGAGGATTTTATGTAAATCCGGTAGTTGAATTGGTGAATTCAGTAAATATCCCAGTTGTTTACTCTGGAGGAATTACAAGTCTTGATGATTTAAAACAATTACAGACAACTGGAGCTAAAGGTGTTGTAATCGGTTCAGCATTATACAAGGACAAGATAAAGCTCAAAGACGCCTTGAAATACCAAAATATTGAATAAAATAACTGCATTTAAATAAAATAATAAATACATGATTAAAAATTAAAAATTAAAATTTGAAATTAAACTTTTGATTAAAATTAAAATTTAAAATTTAGAATAAGAATTTTTGATTAAAAATTAAAAATTAAAATTTTAAATTAAATTTTTGATTAAAATTAAATTAAAAATTAAAAATTAAAAATAAAATCATAGATATATGATTAAAATTAAAATTTAAAATTGAATTTTTTATTAAAATAATTAAAATCATACTAATGAATTTATATTTCCTAATTTAAAAAGAGGAGAACGAAATATGAAAGTAATGGCAACAGGAACATTTGATTTATTACATCCGGGACATGGAGTCTATCTTGAAAAGGCAAAGGAATTAGGGGGAGAAGATGCAGTCCTTGCAGTTGTAATAGCTAAAGATTCAACAGTTATTAAAAACAAGAGAATTCCTGTTATTGACGAAAATCAGCGTTTAGAAATGATAAAATATTTAAAACCTGTTGATGAAGCATATCTTGGATATGAAGGGGATATGTTTAAAATTGTAGAGGAAATCAAACCGGACATTATTGCTATCGGTGCAGATCAAGGACATAGCGTTACAAAATTACAGGAACAACTGGACAAAAGAGGAATCAAGGCTACTGCAAAAAGAGTGGATGTTTATAGAAATGCAAAATTGGACAGTTCCTGCAAGATAATTAAAAGAATTCAGGAAACTGATTTAAAAAGCAAAAACTTGGATTGCAAATAAATAATTTTTAAAATGGATTATTATGCTTGAATCCATTAAAAAAAAATGGCTAAAACCAATTTAAAAAAATAGTGAAATAATTTAATTAGGTTAAGTTTACATGTAATTTCATGTAAAGAAAAATCTAATTAAAATTATCCAAATAACAAAAAGAAATCAATTAATAATTATTATTAAAAATAAAGAGAAATTATAGAATTAAATTGAGGTTAAACAATGGTAAATGTAGCAATTGTAGGAGCAAGTGGATACACAGGAGGAGAACTTGTAAGATTACTTTCAAAACATCCGGAAGTGGAAATAACAGACATTACTTCAAGACAATATGAAGGTACTCCCTTTGAAAAAGTCCACCCACACATTAGAGGAACAGGACTTGCATTCACAAATAAAAAACCTGGAGAAATTGATGCAGACATAATATTTACAGCAACTCCACATGGAGCTTCAATGAAAATAGTTCCAGAACTTCTTGAAACTGGAGCAAAGGTAATTGACTTAAGTGGAGACTACAGATTCAATGACATTGAAGTTTATGAAAAATGGTATGGCCTTAAACATGAAAATGACATTGAAGGTGTTTACGGACTTCCTGAAATCCATAGGGAAGAAATCAAAAAGGCAAACTTGATTGCAAACCCAGGATGCTTTGTAACCGGTGCAATCCTATCAGGCATTCCTGCATCCAAGGCAAAACTTGCAGACAGAATGATTGTTGATTCAAAAACTGGAGTAAGTGGAGCTGGAGTAAATCCGAGTACAACAACACATTATCCAAATATTGGAGACAATGTAAACCCTTATAAGGTAACTGCACACAGACATATGCCTGAAATCCAACAGGAACTTGGTGCATTTTCAGATGTTAGAATTTCATTTACACCACATCTCGTACCTGTAAACAGAGGAATCCTTACAACTAACCATGTTCTCCTAAACAGTGAAAATGAGGATATCACAAGTGAGGAAGTATTGGAGCTTTACAAAAAAGAGTATAAGGGCGAACCATTTATTGAAATCTTGGACATCAGTGAAATTCCTCGCCTAAGCAGTGTAAGAGGATCCAATTATGCACATATCGGTTGCTTTGAAATTGATGAAACCGGAAGACTTGTCATTGTTTCAGCTATTGACAACTTGGTTAAAGGTGCATCAGGACAGGCAATACACAACATGAACATCATGTGCGGCTTTGATGAAAAAGCAGGATTGGACTTTTATGGAATGCATCCATAATTAAAAAAGAATTAAAAGAATTTTTAATCAATATTTAATTGATTAAAAATCTAATTTATTTTAACAAAAGCTCCCAAAACACCAAAAGCATTTAAAAAAATATCAAAAAAACAAAATATATATACTTATTAAAACAATTTATAATAAATAATAAAAAAGGAGTTTAAAGATGAACCGTTTAATAATATATTTTTCAGATGGGGGAAAAACACAAAGAGTGGCAGAAACATTAGCCCTTAATTTAAGATGTGACATCTGCCAAATAAAAGACTTAAAAGACCGTAGCGGATTTAAAAACAGATTCAGTTCTGCAATTGATGCTTTTAGAGAAAGCAAAACTGAAATTTATCCTCCAACATTGAATCTTGAAGAATATGACACAATTTATTTTGGAACTCCTACATGGTCAAATAATCCTGCTCCTGCAATAAATACAATTATTGACAACTGCAATCTCTTTGGAAAGGACATTGTCCTATTTACTACAACAAACAGTTCAAATGGAGAGGGAGCATTACAAAAAATGGAAGACAAAGTTAGAGCACGAGGTGCCAGAGTAGTTCAACAGTTTACAGTAAAAACCAAGGACAAAGACATGGAAGAACTACAAAAATACACCGAACAAATCTTATTAGTTCTAGATTTAGATTTATATTAATATAAATCATAATTCTTTTTTTACTCCTTTTTAGTAAATAATTCAATATTTAACCCCCCCTTTTTTACTCCTTTTAACTTAATTATTTAACTATTTTATACACTTTTTTTACTTCATTTACTCTTTTACAACTAATACTAAACTCGTTTACTTATTTAAGTCTTTTTTACAATTAAAACAAAACTCTTTTTACACATTTTATACAATAAAAACTCTTTTAACAATAAAAACAAGCCATTTAAAAAATTTTAATTTTAAAACTAGACAATTCCACTTAATAAAAATTCAAAATAAATCAATTTTACGAAATCTTTATAAAAATTTAAAATAATTGTAAAATTATTCAAATTGTGAAAAGAATAATCATATTTTCCAATTTACTAAGAAAGAATTTAATAATATAAAAAAGAAAATTATTAATGTATGAATTTATGTAAAAATATATTTTAAAAATATATCATTTTTATACAAAAATCAAAAAGAAAATTTAATTATAAAAGGTGCAATAGAGAAATGTTTGAAAAAATGGCAGAATCTCACAGAATCTTAATAGTAATACCTATTATTCTTGCACTTTTATCATTATCACTTGTAGCTTTTAACGGAATTGAACAAAGTGTTGAATTAAAGGGAGGATCCTTAGCAGAACTGAAATTATTGGATTCAGTCAGTTCCTCTGATTTGGAAGACCAATTGACTTCCGAGTTACATACAAATAATGTTAAAATTACGAATAATGGAAACAATAAGGTTACTGTTGAGTTAGAAAACAATATTAATTCAAGTACATTTACAAGCGCAATAGATGGAAAGGCCAAGATCATCAGTTATAATGAGATAGGTCCTGTTTTAAGTGATGAAGCAATGGGACAAATCTATATTGCAATGATCTTTGCATTTTTATTTATGGCAATAACTGTTTTTATAGTATTTAGAGAGTTTGTACCGGCAATAGCTATTATTTTAGCTGCATTATGTGATATATTGATTGCACTTGGAGGAATGTCATTATTCCATATTCCATTATCAATAGCATCTGTAGGTGCATTATTAATGCTTATTGGGTACAGTGTGGATACAGACATTCTCCTTACCACAAGACTCTTAAAGAGAAGGGAAGGAAATGTTGACGAAAGAGCAAGAAATGCTATGCACACCGGTTTAACAATGTCCTTTGCGGCAATAGCTGCAATGGCTATTTTATTCATTGTTACTCAAATCATAATGCCTGAAGCAACTACTTTAAGTAATATTTCTGCAGTATTGGTTGTTGGATTAATTGGAGATATTCTTTCCACATGGTTAATGAATTTAGGAATTTTAAGAACTTATATCAATTGGAGACAATCCAAGAAACAAGAAAAATATGGTATAAGCAGTTCCAATAAATCAAATGAAAAATCTGATAAGAAAGATTCTGAAGATGAAAAGAAATCCGATGGAAAAAGATTCAAGTTCGGCAAAAAGGATTCAAAAGAATCTGATAAGAACAAAGATGAAAAATCAGATAAAAAGCCTTCAAAAGAATCTGAAGAAAAATCAGATGAAAAAGATTCATCCGATAAGAAAGAAGAATCCAAAAGCAATAAAAAATCCAAAAAGTCCAATAAAAAAGGAAATAAACGTAAAAACAAAAAGAACAAAAAAGGAAAAGGAGGCAAATAGATATGGCTAGCAATTTATCTAAATTCTTTAAAGATAGGCAAGTAATTATCCTCATAATTTTCCTTATAATAAGTGTGGCAAGCATAGGCATCCTTGGAATTGAACAGGGGCTTGACTTGAAAGGTGGTTCTTCAATCCAGCTTGAATTGGAACATCCTGTTAATTCAAGCACAATGGATGTTGTAACTTCAGTTTTAGATAAAAGGCTTAACCTTTATGGTGTAACTGATGTAAAGGTTAGATCCAGTGGAGACCAGATGGTTATAGTTGAGATGGCTGGAAAGACACCTGAAGAGGTTGAGAAGCTGATTGGAAATCCGGGTATCTTTGAAGCTAAAATCGACAATGTAACTGTCTTGACAGGTAGTGAAGTAGCATCTGTTGAAGCGCCAGTCATTGGAGAGTCCGGAGAATGGTATGTGCCTTTCACATTGACCACAGAGGGAGCCAAACACTTTGCAGAACTTGCAAAAGGCAAGGGCGGAGAAGAGGTAATAATGTACCTCGATGGAAAACAGATTGACGACCATCCTCCAGCATTATCAGATGAGCTTGCAAGTGGAGAGGCAGTGGCTGAAGTTCAGGTTACCGGCGGAGCCGAAGATGTTGAAACTGCAAAAGAAGAAGCGAATGCTGTTTACACAGTTTTAAAGACAGGTTCACTTCCTGTAAAGATTCATACTGTAGGTTCCAACACTGTATCACCAGAATTAGGTCAACAATTTGGTCAGGGAGCATTGATTGCAGGAATTCTTGCAATATTAGGTATTTCAGCAGTTGTTTACATAAGATACAGAAGAGCTTTCCTTGCAATTCCAATTCTTATTACAACCTTGTCTGAGATCATAATCATTTTAGGAATAGCTTCAATTATCCATTGGAACATTGATTTGGCAGCAATAGCAGGTTTAATTGCATCTGTAGGTACTGGGGTAGACGACCAGATTATTATTACGGATGAGGTATTGCATCACGACAGTGAAAATACCAGACACAGAAGAACCCGAACTCAAATGAACGTAAGAAATGCATTGTTTATTATATTTGCATCTGCAGGAACATTGATTGCAGCTATGTTACCACTTGCATATGTTGGATTTGCAAGAGGAAGTAGCGGTATTGGTACAATTGCAGGATTTGCATTTACTACAATCATAGGGGTTTTAATTGGTGTCTTCATTACCAGACCAGCTTATGCTAAATTTATTGAACTTTTTGTTTCTTAAATAAACTTAAACTTTAATGAAAAATAAATAATTAATTTTATTTATTTTCTCTTTTTTTCTTTTGAATTTAAATTTAAATCAACTTATTTAATCCAAACTCTTTTTAAATTTTTATTTTCACATAGTTATTTTGAATCATTTTCAAAAATATAACAATTGTAATAAAACTTTTATACTACTAAAACTAATAATAAAATGAAGGGATAAGTAATTAATAAAAAAATTATAAATATAAGTATTAATTACTAAAAAAACATTTATTTAATAAAATAATGGAGATTAAAAATGGTTGTAGTTATAGGAACTGGAGCAGGGGGAGCCATAATAGCTATGAAACTTGCAAAAGAGAACATTCCAGTTACAATTATTGAAAGAGGCCCATACATAGCAAGTAAAGATGCATATGACACATATGACATGAAACATTATGATAAAAGACTTAAAAATGAACAAAGCGTAGATCTTTTAAAAACTACCTGTATTGGCGGTTCAACTATCGTTGCTGCTGGAAACGGAGTAAGAGTTCTTGAAGAAGAGTTTAAGGAAGAATTGGGAATTGACCTAAGCAAGGAATATGAAACAATTGAAGAATTGATTGGAATTCATCAAATGGATGATGATCATATTGGAGAAGGAACCCAAAAATTCCTTGACGCTGCAAAGGAATGCGGTTTTGACCCTATAAAAATGCCAAAATTCATTAGGGATGAAGATTGTAAGCCTTGTGGAAAATGTGCATTTGGCTGTCCAAGAGATGCTAAATGGAGTGGAAAGGACTTTGTTGATATTGCAATAGAAAATGGTGCAGAATTGATTGAAAATGCAGAAGTTCAAAGAATAATCACTGCAAATAAATCTGTCAGTGCTGTTGAATACATAGAAAATGGAGAAAGCAAGACAATTGAAACTGATTTGGTAGTTCTTGCAGCAGGAGCTGTGGATTCTGCAGTAATCTTGCAGAAGACTGGAATTGAAGCAGGAAACAAATTGTTCTTTGATCCATTTGTAAGCGTAGGCGGAGTTTTAAAGGGCATAGGATACAACAGCGAAGTTCAAATGAATGGATTGGCTGTTGGAAAAGAGTATATTCTAGCACCTCATTTCTCCTCATTCATTGCAAAATACCTCAAAGAGTCAAATCCTGATGTTGAGGACAAGGACATTCTAAGTATTATGGTAAAGGTCGAAGACGATATGGTCGGCAGTGTTGACAAGGATGGAAATGTTAAGAAATTCAATACAATTGATGACATTAGAAGACTTGCACAGGGAGCTGCCGCTGCAGGCTCCATTCTTGAAAAGGCTGGAGTTGACCCTACCACAATGACTTCAACAGTATTTAGAGGAGCTCACCCTGGCGGAACAGCTGCGATTGGAGATGTTGTTGACAAGAACTTAAAAACAGAAATTGATGGATTATATGTAGGAGACGCAAGTGTAATTCCAATATCTCCTGGAAAACCACCAATTTTACTAATCTTAGCATTAGCAGAAAGATTAGGAAATTATTTAATTGAAGAAGTTATTTAACTTCTTTATTTTATTTTTTACTTGGTTTTTATTTTTTTTCTAAATTTTTTTACTCTTTTTTTATTTTTTTACTCACTTTTTATTTTTTTTACTTATTTTTATTTTTTTAAATTCATTTCTTTCTTAAAAAATAAAAAATTTATTTAAAATTCCTTGTTTTGAAAAATAGAAAAAAATCTTTCAGTATTAAGATAATATAAAAAAAGAAAAAATAGCATTCATCATTAAAATAATTAAAAAATAGAAATTAAATTATAATTATTCTAAAAGAAAATAATTATAAATAATAAACCAAAATAAAAACCATAAATCCCAAATTAGCATCATTATAAAAAGCAAAGGCCACAAAACACTGAATGACTAAAACTGTTTTGCTATTTCATCAGCAGAAACTAACCTTTCACAATAATGACATCTGACAGTGATAGGATCTGTTTCAACCACATGGAAATTAGTCTGAATAGGTTCCTCTGTATTTGTAATACATTTAGGATTGGTACATTTAATAATATTTTTTAAAGTGCTAACAGTTTTCACCTTATCCTTTGAAACTATCTGGAAATCACGAATAATGTTTATTGTTGCATCAGGTGCAATTAAATATATCTTATCCAATTCATTAGATTCAAGTTCTCTATCCTCAATTTTAACAATATCTTTTAATCCTAATTTAGAAGAAACATTCATTGCAATTGTAACATTTGTTCCCTCTTCTGGAAGTCCTAATATTTTCAATACTTGAAGTGCCTTATTTGCAGCGATATGGTCAATTACAGTACCATTTTCAATTGGTTTTACTTTTAATTCTGGTTTAGTCATGAATTAATATATCTATTAATTTTTATTTATAATTTTGCAAAATTTAAAAAAACAAGCCTGAAAAATCTTAAAAAATATGCTAATTATTAATAATTAGCAAATTTATTCTAAAAACATAATAAATATAAAAAAGCAAATTTATTCTAAAAATATAATTAATATAAAAATTATATAATTAAGTATTATAAATGTATAATAAAATTTAAAAAAATCAAAAAGATAAATTAAAATTTTTTAAATTAACATTGAAACTTAAAGATAAATTAAAATAAATTTTAATGCATTAAAACTTAAAAGATAATCTAAATTAAATTTTTAATGCATTAAAACTTAAAGATAAATTAAAATAAATTTTTAGATAAAAATTTAAGATTTAAAGAAAAGAAATATTTAAAAAAACTTAAATTTACCATTAGAGTGATAAAATGGAAGAATATATAGATTTATTTCAAAAGATCATTACAAAAATCGAAGATAAAGTAGATTATGCAGATATTCGAGCAGGTAATGGAAATTCAACTAGTTTACTTATGAAAGATAATCAAATTCAAGAGGTCAATACAGGATATTCGACCGTTGCAAGAATAAGAGTATTGAATAATGGAGCTTGGGGTTTTGCATCCACAAATGACTTTTCCAAACTTGAGGAAATTACTGAAAAAGCAATTAAAATATCAAACTCCTTAAAGGGAGACATTAAACTTGCAGAATGCGATATTATGGAAGATAAAGTAAAGACTGAAAGAAAAATCCCAGTTTCAGACATAAGCATTGATGAAAAGAAAGAATTAATCAATGAAGTCAATAAGGCAACAAATGTTGGAAAGGTAATGAGTACAACAGTCAGCTATTCTGATGCTGAAAGTAAAAGTGTTTTTATAAACAGCGAAGGAAGCAATATCCTTACAGACAGCTCAAGAGTAATCCTATCCCTTAATGCAGTAGCTTCAAATGGAGAAATCATCCAATTCAGCCATGGCAGTTTAGGTGGCGTTAAAGGATTTGAAGTTGTTCAGGATGAGGATATTGAAAGCTTTGGAAGAAAAATTGGTGAAAAGGCAACAAAATTATTGGATGCTAGCCCTGCACCTTCCGGACGTTTCCCAATTGTTGCAGACAATAACCTTACAGGAGTATTTATCCACGAAGCTGTTGGACATGCTGTTGAAGCGGATTTGGTCTTACAGGATGATTCCATCTTACACGATCAAATGAACAAGAAAATAGGAACAGATATCGTAAACATCTATGATGATTCCAGTTATAAGGACGGTTTCGGTTACTACCCTTATGATGTTGAAGGTGTAAAAACCAGAAAAAACCAAATTGTTAAGGATGGAGAACTTATTTCCTATTTAAGTTCAAGAGAAAGTGCAGGAAAATTAGGAATTCCTCTTACTGGAAATGCAAGATCTTCAATAAGTGACCAACCTATAGTTAGAATGAGCAATACCTATCTTGAACCTGGAGACTTAAGTTTTGAGGAATTGATTGAAGACATCAATGACGGAATCTATCTTAAGGGTTCAAGAGGCGGACAAGTAGACACAGGTAAAGGAATTTTCCAATTCAATGCAGCGGAAGCTTACAAGATTGAAAATGGAGAATTGAAAGACCACTACAGAGACGTTTCATTATCAGGAAATATTCTTGAAACATTAAAGGGAGTTGATGGAATAGGTTCTGACTTCAAGCTTAGTGTGGGATTCTGTGGTAAAGGCGGACAAACTGCGCCAGTAGGTGATGGAGGACCACATACCAGAATACTTAATGCTATGGTAGGTGGAAGCAGTTAATTAATTTTTTAATTAATAATTACTTTAAAATTTTTTAAATTTTTCAATATATATTTTATCAAAAATATTAAAAATATTAAAAATATTAAAAATATTTAAAATCTTAAACATGCAAATTTCACAAAAAAATCTTAATCATTAATTAAAATTTTAAAAATAGAAATTTCGCAAAAATATTAATCATTAATTAAAATTTTTCAAAAATTT
>NZ_CALCYR010000006.1 GCF_937906425.1 uncultured Methanobrevibacter sp.
TTTAGTTTAAATTTAGTTTAAATTTAGTTTAAATTTAGTTTAAATTTAGTTTAAATTTAGTTTAAAATTAGTTTAAAATTAGTTAAAAATAGTTAAAAGTAGTTAAAAAAGTAAAAAAAAGTAAAAAAAGTAAAAAGAATTAGAATTCATAGAATTCCATTTTATTCTTTTTTGTCTTTTTTCTTTCTTTGTGGAATAAAAAGGTTTTTAATATTAGTTTTTACACTTCCAGTGTCTTCAAATTTCTTTGTTTTTTGAACAGGCACATTTTTAGTTCCTTTAATTCCATGTTCTTCATTGTATTTTTGTTTAGCTCTTTCTCTGTCTCTGTAAAGGTAAGCACCAAAGTATCCCATCAATGCACCAAGGCCAAGAATTCCAATACTGACAATTAGGTCTGAAGATTCTGTTGCAAAGTAATTTCCTAAATATCCCATAAATGTTAAGTATAATAATGGTGTGGCACCAACAACACCTAAAAGAATAGATTTTAATTCTGTTTTTGCATTATAACCTATATAAAGCGGACCAATAGCTGCAAAGACCATAAGGATATCCAAATTATATTGATATGCTACAAGTGGGAAAAATGCAAATGCCGCTGCACCAAAGATCAATGATTTAAAGTCAATTTCTGGTAAGTTGCTGTTTTTGTTTTTCCTTTCCTTAGGCTTTTTAGCTTTTTCTGCATCTACCATTTAATCACCTAAATTCCTAAAAATTTTTAAAAAGTAAATTTTAATTAAAATTAATATTTTTTAATCTTATCTTATAGAATTTTTATTTTTCATATAATTTAAAGTTTAATGTTTTATTTTAGCAATTAAAAGACTTTTTTTATTTGTTTTTCATTTAAAATTTAAGAAAATTTTTAATTTTTATTTAAAAAAGAGGCTTATATGTTTGAATAATTATTTTTTAAAAAAAGGATTTAAATGAAATAATTTTTTTAAAAGATAGTTTAAGTTAATAATTATTTTTTAAAAGGGTTTTTAAAGAAAAATATTTTTTTAAAAGATAGTTTAAGTTAATAAAATGAGTAAAAATTAAAAATAAAAAGAAAAGGTAAAAAAGTAATTAGTCTTTTTTACCAGCTATTGCTCCGCCTACAGCTCCTGTTATTCCCATAACAATCATGTATTTGATTATTTCATAAATTATTGCAAATAAGCTTGCAACTCCAGAAACTGTAAATCCTGTAAGGCCTCCAAGAGGACCCATTAATGCAGTTCCACCAATTGTGATTAAAATAATGAATAAAACTGCTGCAATTATTGTACCGAATGCTCCTGAAAGTGCTGCATTCCATGCACCTCCTAGAATTCCATCATGAGCAATATATCCTACAATGAATCCTACAATCAATAATCCATAAAATTCATATCTTCCAAAGAAGAGGTAAACGATTAATGTTAATAGAAATCCTAAAAATACAGTATTCATTTTAGCCATATTTTCACCTTCTTATGATTATTTGATGTTTTTTTCTTAAAATCAATTAAATAGCAATTGTTTTTTTATTTTAAATACTTTAGTCTTCTTAATTTATTTAATTTATTTAATTTATTTAATTTATTTAATTTATTTAATTTATTTGATTTTTTTAATTTTTTTAATTTTTTTTAATTAATTTAATATTTAATTTATTAAATTTATTAATTAATTAAATTTTTTTTAAGTTTTTATTGAATATTTAATTATTCACATTCATATTTAAAGCTTTCTAAAAAATGGATAAGTTTTTTATGAGTAATTTGATTTCAAATTCAAATCTTTTCCAATTTATTTAATAATAATCATTATTCATCTGTTCTTTAATCTTCTCAAGGATTGCCCTATGCATTCTTTTTGTAAATTCGTCCCTGTCATTCTGTTTTAAAACTTCAAGATAACCTTGGGAAACAAGATTAAATGCAAAAGGTGTTGGAATAACTGTATTTATTGTTTTAATTTCCATTTCACCGCTGCTTATCCATGATATGACTCTTTTTGCATTCTTTATGTCCATATAATCTTCAGTAGCTTCCCTTCTTGATTCCTTAAGGATGGGAAAATTATTGTCCATTTCCTGAATGTATTTCAATAGAATCTTTCCCCTAACCTGTTGGCTTCCGACAGACTTTTCATGCCCCTTATATCGTCTTAGGGTCATGAGGGATCTTCCCGCACAATGTCTGAATCTGCTTGCAAGCGTTTCTGTCTTGTCCAATGATTTGATAAGAATGTTTTCAAAGTTTTTAGGGGTCAGTTTCCTCAATGCTTCCAATGCGCCCATCTTGCCATCTGAACTTAGGTAAAACCCATTGTCTGTAATTGAAATTGTTATGTTTCTCTTGTTCTGGTCTGAAGCAAGAAAAGCTATTGCCCTTGCAAGGGCATCATTGGTTTTCCTTCCAAAGAGGCTATGGAAAACAACGAATTTTCGTCCTCCAAATCCAGTATAATACTCTACAAGCAGTTTTTGCTTGTGTGGGATTTGTGCATATAGGAATTGTTCATTGAAGTATTCATAAATGGAATTTGCTGCAAATTCATCAACATAAAGGTAATCATATAAAAATTCCATTATCTCTTCCTTGCTTCTTCCATACTGGAATTTGCTGTCAAGGATGTATCTGAATCTCTGGATGTCAACTGCAAGGTCAAATGCAAGAGGCAACTGTTCTGAATACCAGGATGGGATTGAAGGAGGTCCTGATGAAGGTGAAACGTTTATTGTCATTCCCTTTCCATAATTGAACTTGTATGTTCTTCCTCCAAGAACAAAGCTGTCTCCCTTCTTCAGTTTTTCCATAAAGTCCTCTTCCACTCTTCCGATAATCTCTCCATCACATTTTACAGCTACTGATGAATGGTCTGGAATTGTTCCAATGTTTGTGGAATAGAGCATTCTGGCCAATTTTCCCCTTTTTCCAAAGGTATTTTTATCATAATCAATCCATATTTTTGCATAAACGTATCTGTCTTCAAGTTCCACATATTCTCCTGCCAAATAGCTTAGGACATCCTCGTAATCATCTCTTGTAAGGTCCTTGTAGCAATAGCTTTTTCTGATGACGTCATATGCATAGTCAATGTCCCACGGGTTTTCAATTGCCATTCCGTAAATGTGCTGTGACAGTACGTCAAGACAGTTTTCAGGTATTTTTATCTTATCTATTCTGCCTTCCTTTGCATTTTTCAGGAGAACTGAGCACTCAACCAGTTCGTCCCTGTCAGTCACGATTATTCTTCCCTTGGATTTCTCATGCAGTCTGTGTCCGCTTCTTCCAATCCTTTGCAATGCTCTTGAAACTGATTTCGGTGAATTGATAAGGATTACAAGATCTATATAACCAATATCTATTCCAAGCTCAAGGGATGTTGAACATACAACTGCCTTCAGTTTCCCCTCTTTCAGCTTTGTTTCGGTTTCAAGTCTCATTTCCTTTGAGAGGGATGAATGGTGAGCCATAATGTTATTGCTGTTATAGTGTTCTCCATATAGTTTTTTAAGGTTATACACAAATCTTTCGGTTGCATTACGTGTATTTGTAAAAATAAGGCTTGTTTTGTGCTCCATCAATAAATCGTCAATCAATGCATAGCTTGCAAGTCTTGTATCTTCACTGTCTGCTATTACAATGTCATCAACAGGGGATATGACTTCAATGTCCAGTTCCTTCAGGTAATTTATGTCAACAAGGATACAGTCCCTTTCCACCCCATATTCATAACCTGCCAAAAAGTTTGCCACCTTCTCCAATGGTGAAACGGTAGCTGATAGGCCTATTCTTGTGTATCTGCCAATCAAATGCTGTAATCTTTCAAGGGATAGGCTTAAGTGAACTCCTCTCTTGTTATCAGCCAAGGAATGGATTTCATCTACAATGACATATTTTACATGGGAAAGTTTTTCCCTAAATTTTGGCGCTACAAGAAGGATTGACAGTGTTTCAGGTGTTGTAATGAGTATGTGCGGAGGATACTTCAGCATTTTGTTTCTTTGGTATTGGCTGGTGTCTCCTGTTCGGACTGCCTTGCGTATGTTCAATGGTTTCTTTGCTATTTTCTCAATTTCCCTTAAAGGCTCTTCAAGATTTCTTTCAATATCATTGTCCAATGCCTTTAATGGGGAAATGTAAATGCAGTAAACCTTGTCTTCAAGTTTGTTTTCATCTGCAAGGGCAGTCAATTCATTGATAACTGATAAAAAAGCTGTAAGTGTTTTACCTGATCCTGTAGGTGATGAAACAAGTATGTTATTTCCCTTTTGTATTTCTGGAATGGCCTGCTTTTGGGCTGGTGTAAAGTCATCAAAGCTTTTATCAAACCATTCCTTAACATAGGGGTGAAGATTTTTGTAAATCTGCTTTTTGGTGTAGGTTTTTGTTTGTTTTTTTATCATATTATCCTGAGGGTTTGTTTTTTTAATTTCCTTTTTATTTGTTTACTCTTTAAATTTATGTGTTTTCTTAATATTATAGTTAATTTTTTTAATTTTATATTTTTAATTTTATAATTCTTTATTTTCTAATTTTTTTTAATTTTAATTTTTAATTTTATAATTCTTTATTTTCTAATTTTTTTTAATTTATATTTTAATATTCATCTTTTCAGAAACCTGTTAGTTTTTATTTATTCAAATTAATTTAAATATTAGTTTTTACTTAAATATTAATTGTATTTTAAAAAATTTAACTATATTTTTTAATATTCGTTTAATTTAAAATTAATTATTAAATTTAAAATGTTTTTTTTTAATAATTCAATTAATCAAAAATTAATTATTAAATTTTAATAAATTTAACAATTTGATAAGATTATTAATGCAATGAGGATTTTTTATGGCTAGTGAAAAATTATCTATTGATGAAGCAATTGAAAATTTAAACTCTGAGGATGTTTCTTTAAGAAAAAAGGCTATTAAAAGTTTGGAAAGGGTAAATGATGAAAGGATTATTGAACCTTTGATTGAAGCTACAAAAGATGATAATCCTCAGGTTAGATTTGGTGCTGCAGAGATTTTAGGAGATATTGGAGATTCTGCAGTTGACAAATTGATTGAAGAATTTAATGTTGAATCAGGTACCAATAAACGTTTTTTAGCTGTTGCTCTTCAAAAAACCAATAGCGAAAAGGCTATTGAACCATTTGCAGATGCAGTAACAGATGATGACTTTGGAGTTAGAAAAGTTGCTGTAAGAGCTTTAGGTGAACTTAGGGCTACAGATAAAATAGATGCGATTTCAGGATGTATTGAAGATGAAGACGGTGGAGTCCGTACAGCTGCAATATTTGCTTTAGGTGATTTGGCAACAGAGGAATCAATTGCATTGATTAAGCAAGCAAGACGTAATGAAAAGGATAAGGACTTTAAGAAATACTGTAATAAGGCCATTAAAAAGGCTGAAAAGATCATTAAATCCGGTGGAAAAATCAAGACTTCCAAGGGCCAACCTTTAAGCACAATTAAGGAAATGGAAAAGACCGATCCTGAAGCGGCGATTAAGGCTTATGAGGTTCATGTAAAAGACGGAAGTACAAAAGACACTCCTTATAAGCGTTTAGCTATTTTATATAGAAAAGAAAATGATTATGATAATGAAATCAGGATTTTAAAAACAGCTATTGAAGTTTTATCAAAAGGAAATCCTGGAAAAGAAGCTTGGTTTGAGAAAAGATTGGATAAAATGGTTTAATTTTGATCCAATCATGATTTTAATCATTTAATCTCTTTTTATTTTATTCTTTTTATTTTATTCATTTTTATTTTATTCATTTTTATTTTATTCATTTTTATTTTATTCTTTTTTAATTATTCTTTTTTTAGTTATTCATCAATTTACTTGTTTAATTATTTTTGATTTATTTCATACAGGTCTGTTCTTCTATTTTTTAAAACAGGAATTTCCTCTCTTACCCTTTCAATTTCATCAAGGTCTATTTCAACTATTTTTAATTCCTCATCATATCCCAATTCTTCAATAGGCTCTCCCCAGGGACTTACAACTATTGAATGTCCATAAGAATTGTAGTTTGCACTTTTATCAAGTGCAGGTGCAACTCCTATAGCAAAAACCTGATTGTCAAGTGCTCTTGACTTAAACAAGGTCTTCCAGTGTGCAGGGCCTGTTGTCAAATTGAAGGCTCCTGGGAAAATCAATATTTTAGCACCATTTAAAGCCATGATTCTTGACAATTCTACAAATCTAACATCATAGCAAATTCCAATTCCTATCTTTCCAAATTTTGTATCTATGACGGTAAAATTATTTCCAGGACTTAATGTGTCAGATTCCTTGAAATAAATCTTGTCTTTAACATCTATGTCAAATAAATGCATTTTTCTATGTTTTCCAAGGATTTCGCCCTTATCGTTAAAGAATACTGAACTGTTGTATAAGTATTCCTGATTGTCTATTATTTCCCTTTCTGGAATGGATCCTGCAACAATATGAATCTCTTCATCCTTAGCTATTTTTGATATTTCCTTTAATGTTTTGCTCTTTTCAAGTTCCTCCCCATACTCTATGAACTTTTCATTTTCATAAGGGCAGTTAAACATTTCAGGTAAAATGGCTAAGTCTGCTCCATTATCCTTTGAGGTTTTAATCATTGATATTGCTTTTTTAATGTTTTCATCTTTATTGTCTATTACATTCATTTGACAAAGGGCTATTTTTATTTTATTCATGCTTTGGCCTCATATTTTCTTTAAGGAAATAATGCTTGTTAATTGTTTTAGATTTAAAATTTAGATTAATTTGGATTCTATTGGAGTGATTTAATTTGTAATTTGTGTTTTGTGTTTTAATTTGAGTGTTTTAATTTGTAATTTATAAATTAAAACTAGAATAAGAAATAGAATAATTAAAATTAAAATAAGAAAAAAGAAAAAGAAAAAAAGAAAGAAAAAATAAAAAAAGAAAGAAAAAGGGTTTAAATTAAAAAGTGGAAGTTAAAAATTGATTAATAGCTTAATATGTGCTTTCATTATTAATACTGTCAACAAAGCTAATGCTACTAATCATATTTTGGATTTCAGTTGTGTTCAAAGCAGAAATGTCTTGATTACTGGATTTTCCATTGTTTATTACGAAACTGTAGTAAACTCCGTCACGTAAAATACAAATGTATCTTGAATAACCTTGATCTGCAGTGCTTATTGTAATCTCTTCAGATGGGACTCCATTTACATAAATGTTTTTATATTCAAGAAGTTCTCCATTCAAGGAGTGAGCGGTTGCATTAACGTCACTTAAGATTTTATCATATGTAATCTCATCACTTTGAATTGTTGTAAATCCAATTAATGTGCCATCTTTTGTTTTAAATGCGATGTCGCTGGTATTGCCTTCGCTGTTTGTATTATTATACATGGACCAATTTCCAGAGTAATCGAAATCGATAACGCCATCAGAATAATGCATTACTTCATCAGTAGTTTGATTTTGCATAGTATTTATTCCAATACCTGCGATAATAAGTATGATAATTATGATGATTGCAATAATTCCAATTTTTTTGAAATTTATGCCGCCAGTTTTATCATCTGATTTCTTGATGATATTTGCTTTAATATCCTTTTCTTCTTTTTTAGCTACTTTTTTGATTTCTTTTTCAGGTTCTTTTACAGCTTTAACTGAACTTGATTTTCTTTCGTTAATGGCTGCTTTTTCAAGTTTTTCAGTTTTAGGATTGTTAAATTTGGTAGCAGGATTTTTTCTGCTTGATTGTTTTTGTTTAAATCCTTCTGTTGCTGTTTTGGAAAAGCTTGGTTTTGAACTTTGTTTGTCTGCAATAAGTTCTTCTCTAGCTTTTTTCTCTTTAGCAGCATTGCTGTAATTGTTTAAGTCAAATCCGCCAATTCTTTTTGAAATGCTCTTTGTAACTCCGCTTTCTGATTTACTTGAGAATATTGAACTTGTATCTTGAGATTTGGCTATAATTTTTGCTTGTTTCTTTAAATTTGGGGGTGTAGAATTAGCCTCTGATTTTGGAGGCAAGTTTGCACCACAATTTCCACATTTTGGTGCGCTGTCATAACTTGCATTCCCACACTCTTGACAATATTTCACCAAATTTTTAACCTCCTACTTAATTAATAATATTAATCTTTTTATTTTAACTAATATTTAAATTTTATATATTTATTGTCTTTTTAAATTTGATTTAGCTTCTTTTTAATTTTTTTATTAATTTAAATTAATTTTATTTTTTTTAAGAATTTCATTTTTTTTAAGGAGGTTTTTAATTATTTTTTTTTAAGAATTTCATTTTTTTTAAAGAGGTTTTTAATTATTTTTTTTTAAGAATTTCATTTTTTTTAAGGGGGGTTTTTAATTAATTTTTTTTAAGAATTTCATTTTTTAGAATGTTTTAAATTTTTAATAATTATTTTTGGATTGATTTTTTCAAAAACTATTTTATAAAGAAATAAGAAAATTAGTATAAGGAATAAAAAGTATTTTTATTTAAATTTAATTTAATTTTATTAATTTTAAAGAATTTTTAAGTGATATTATGGCTGATGAAACTAAAATTAAATGTGATAATATTAATTATGCAGTTTATGATATAGCTGATTGGAAAAATGATTATGTAATAAACATTTTAGGGACTGCAAGGGAGCTTCCCGTTACAAAACCTACTTTGGATCATATGTTAAAACAAATGGATCATATCAGAGTTTCTGTTTTTGAAATTGGTGATAAAGAGGTAAATGGTATGATTGGTTTGGCTATGCAATTCAATCCTGCCTTGCTTTCAAGGGATTTGGATGAGCTTATTGCTTTGGAAGAAAAGGAGTTTGAAATGATTATGGATGAATTGAATAATCTTGAATTGAAAGAAGCTGATGATGAGATTGAATTGGACACTGATGAGTATGTTATTTATAAATTGGAATATGAAGGACATTCATTATCTCCAAAACCTTATAATGATTATGCTAAAGAGCATCATAAACAAGAGGTTGAACGTTTAAAAAGACAAAGTGGTCAGAAATTTGTTTTAGAACTTTAAATTTTTTAATTTAAAGTTTTTATTTTTTCTTGTTTTTATTTGTTTGTATCTATTGAAACTTTTTCTTATTTTTATTTGTCAGTATTTATTGAAACTTTTTACTTAGGGATTGTTTTATTAATGTGTCGTCTTGATAGTCTATTTTAAAGTTTAAAATTCATTAATCTTTTTTTTTAAGAATTAAAACTTGGTTTAAGTTTTTTTTTAAAAAATCAGATGGCTAGAATTCCAAGTCCTTCAAGCAAAATTTTAAATCCGAGCAAAATCAAGATGACTCCGCCAATGATTTCAAACTTGTCTCCAAAGTAATTTCCCACTTTTCTGCCTAAGTAGATTCCAATTATTGTAAATATGAATGCTACAACTCCAATTATGATAACTGGAATTAAAATGTCTGTATTAAGAACTGCATAGGTTATTCCAACTGCAAAGGCATCAATACTTGTAGCTATTGCAAGTAATGTCAATTCTCTAAAGGAAAATTTGTCCTCTGTTTTTAATTCTTCATCCTTTAAACTTTCCCTCAGCATATTTGATCCAATTAACAGAAGTAGGAGAAATGCAATCCATGGTGCAATGGTTGTAATGAGCCATTCTAATTGGATTCCTCCAAGCCAACCCAATGTTGGCATCATTGTCTGGAATCCTCCAAAGAATATTGCATACCAAAGAATCTGGCTTTTGGAAATGTTTTTTTGAGTGAATCCTTTTGTTAATGAAACACTAAATGCATCCATAGCCAATGCGATTGCAATAAGTAAAGTTGAAATAATGTCCATTTTAATCAGTTCTTTATTTTTATTAATTTATTTTTAAATTAAGTTTCAGAGCTTAATTTTCATTTTTTTTTTAAATAATTGAATGAATTTATTTTTTTTTTTTTAATTATTGTATAAACTTAATTTTCATTATATTTTATTTTCTTTTATTATATTATTCTAATTGAAAAATAATTATCCGAATGCGTCTAAAGTAACTTTTTTGTCTTTTTTAAGTTCTCTAGGGGGTTCGACCTGAACAAATTCAATTCTTTCCTCTTCAAGAAGTTCTAAAGCGTCATCCCCTATTGATGGTGCAACTAAAAGTCCTCGGATTTTTTGTTTTTCTCTATCCTTGTCTATTTCATTGTTTTCCCTATTTTCAAAATCAGTCAGGTATCTTCTGATTTGTTTAACTGCAGCTACTCCTGCCTTACGGGCTTTAAGTTCCAAAACCATAAGATTTCCTTCAGAGTCCTTTCCCAATATGTCAATGAAACCATGTTCGGTTGCATATTCTCTAACATGTGGTCTGAAACCTTCCTCAATGATATGGGGTTTTTCCCAAATCATATCTCCCATATCCTTTTCATAGCCTGCTCTTTCAAGCTCCTCATAGTCTTCAATTAAATTGTAATTAGCAAAATGGACTTTTTTAAGTTCAACTTCCAATCTTTCGCTAGGTTGGCGTCTGTGGCTTTCTAAAAATAAGGTTTCGTCCTTGATGTATGCACGAGGTCTTGATTTTGGAGGCTGCCAATTTACAGGGTCTACCTTATTGTCCTGATGGATTAAAAAACAACCGTCTGGCTTTAACATGATTATTCTTTCACCAAAATCCAGTTCACTTAATGCACGACCTTCATAGCTAACTTTACAGCATGCAAAAAGTAAGATTGTTGCCTTCTTTCTCAAACCCTCTTCAATAAGGTCATAAGTTTCTTCATAATTTGGATTTTCTAAAATTTTATACTTCATCTATTCAATATTTGTTTTTTAATTTAATAAACTTAATTAATTTTAAGGACTTTAATTGTTTCATTTGAACTCTTTTTAATTTTTTAATTTAAAATTCTTTAAAATTTTTCTATTTTTTTTAATTTTTTAATTTAAATTTCTAAAAAAAGATTTCTTTTTTTCTAATTTAATCTAAAGAAATAATATCTTTTTTTTAATTATCTAATTTAAATATCTTGAAAAACATAATATTATTTAAGATTTTTTAAAAAGCTATTTTAATTTTATTTAAATCAAAAGGAAGTTTAATCGTGTTTGAAGAGGAAAATTTAAAGGCAGAGTACTTTACCTTAAAAAATTTCAAATTTAAAAATGGAGAAAGTCTTGAAGAGGCTAAAGTTGAGTATATGACTTTAGGAACTCCACAATATGATGAAAATGGAGTAATTTCCAATGCTATTGTTTATTTCCATGGGTCCAGTGGAAATTTTTCATCCATTCGTAGGATAAGTGAGGTATGTGGCAGTGGAAAAGTTTTTGATACTGATAAGTTCTTTTTTATTTCATTAAGTGCTTTAGGTTCTCCAGATTCCGCTTGTCCATCTTCTACAGGATTAAAGAATAAGTTTCCATTTTACGATGTGGAAGATATGGTTAATTTTCAAAAGGAATTTTTATTTGAAAAATTCGGTATCACTCATTTGAAAGGCTTAATCGGTAATTCAATGGGGGGTTTTGAAGTTTTGACTTGGGCTGCCATTTATCCGGATTCAATTGATTTTGCAGTGTCCTTGGTAAGTAGCTTTAAGGTAGGAGGTCATAATTATGCCTTATCCAAGATTATGAACAATATCTTGGAGTCCGATCCTGATTATAATGGAGGAGATTATGAAGTTCCTATTTCAGATTCCTTAAAAAGAAGCCTAAAGTTATCAAGTGATGCAATGTATTGCTATGGCTTGTCAAGAGAGGAATATCGTAATAATATGACAAATGATGAAATAGCTGAGGCAATGGCTGAATTTGCTGAAGAAAGTCTTGAAGAGGATGTCAATGATTTGATTTATAGAAACAATTCCTCATTGGATTATGATTTGACAGACAAGCTTGGAGACATTAGTGCAAAGGTTTTAATCATAGCCATTAATCAGGACCAGTATTTCCCACCTAATTTGGATGCAATTCCAATGTCTAAAATGATTAAAAATAATAAATTGATTATTTTTGATTCATTGATGGGTCATGTTGGTTCTAGTGAGTTAAATAAGATTGAATCTGAATTGGAAGAGTTTATGGTAGAGTTTAAAAACTAGACTTTTAATAATTCTTATATTTTTTAATAATTTTTATTATTTTAATTTTTTTAATAATTTTTATTAATAAATTTTTATTAATTTTAATTTTTAGAATTTTTAGAATTTTTTTAGTATTTTTTAATAATTTTTATGGATTTTAATATTTTAATCGTTTAAGAGGTTTTAGGATGTTTACAGTTAAAGTTGATGATTATGGAGAAACTGAAGATCAGATGCATTATGTTACTTATATGATTTCAGGTTTAAGTGATGATGAGTTGAATTTTCTCATTCACAACTTGGAAGGGGAAATAGCAGTTGAGGATGGCAATTTGTTTTTAAATATTTTTTATTCAAGAAAATTCTTCCCATTTGCTTCTGAAGCTGCCCAATTCAAGTTAGATGACTTTATAAAAAGGGAAGAGATTGAAATGACTTATTTCATAGCAAGCTTTTTAGAGGATATGAAATAAGTTAAAAAGAGTTGAAAAGTTTTTTATTAATTTAAGGTTTTGTTTTTTTAAAAAAAGAGTTTAAATTAGAGTTTTTTCTTAAATTTTAAGGTTTTTATTTAAAAAAAGAGTAAAATAATTATTAAATTATTTATTTAAAAAAAGAATAAAAGAATTTATTAATTAAATTCTTTTTTACTATTTTTGTTTATTTTTTATTTGGAAGCTTCAAGCATTCTTTCAACAGCAGAAATGGATTTTTCTGCAATGTCTTCCGGAACAATTATTCTAGGTTCCTCATTTATGAGACAGTTTTTAAGTTTTTCAAGAGTGTGAAGTTTCATTGTTTTACATATTGCTCCTTCAAGTAAAGGATAATATGTCTTGTCTGGAATTTCAGCTTCAAGTCTTGTAATGAGATCCACTTCGGTTCCGACTACAAATTCCTTTTTGTCACTGTTTTTGATATGGGATAACATTCCGCCAGTGCTTAAGACATAATCAGCCATTTCCTGAACTTCCTTGTTGGACTCTGGGTGAATGATTATTTCAGCATTAGGGTATTTTTTTCTTGCGTCCTCAATGTCTTCCTTGTGGAATAACTTGTGAACATAACAGTGTCCATCTCCTGGAATTGGAATTATTTTTTTGTCTGTAAATGGTTTTACAAATTCTCCAAGGTTTGTATCCGGTCCAAATAGGATGGTGTCCTCTTCAATGCTTTCAACAACTTTCTTAACGTTTCCAGAGGTACATAAAATATCAGATTCAGCCTTTGCCTCTCCTAAACTGTTTACATATAAACAAACTGCAGCGTCAGGATATTTTTCTTTAGCTTCTCTTACTTGATCTCCAGTAAGCATGTGTGCCATAGGACATTCTGCATCAATATCTGGAATAATAACCTTTTTATCTGGGTTTAACATATATGCAGTTTCTGCCATAAAGTCTACACCGCAGAATACAATAATATCTTTATCTTCAATTTCCTGAGCTTTAATACATAATTCCAATGAATCTCCAAGAAAATCAGCTATTTCCTGGATTTCCTTTGGTTGATAATTGTGTGCAAGAATAATTGCATTTTTTTCTTCTTTCAATTGAATAATTTCTTTCTGTAATGGGGAGTACATTTTTCCACCCTAATCTTTTTTTAAAATTGATTTTTAATCAATAAATTTGTTTAAATAAATCTTTAAGTAATTACATTAACTGTTTTTTTAATTTCAATTAAATATACAGTTTTATACAGTTTTATTACTATTTTATTTACATTGATTATATTTAAACTTAATCCTGTAATATGTTAATTAAGTTTGTCATTTTTATTTATTATAATTAACTATTGTTATTTTTTATTTTTTATCTAAATTGTTCTTTATGTTTTTCTGTTTTTTAGGATTTTTTTTATTAATTCCTTTTGTTTTTTTCTGTTTTTTTAGGATTTTTTTTATTAATTTCTTTTCTTTTTTTCCTGTTTTTTAGGATTTTTTACTATAAATTCCATATTTTTTCCAGATATTCATTAATTATTTGATTAGATTCCTCTAAAATGATTAGTTTTCCCGGAATAATCATGTCAAAGTCATTTACCCAATAGCTTACTTCAATTTTTGGACCTGCATCAAGCAATTCCTGTGCCTTGATTTTTATCTTGTAAGACTTGTCAATCCATTCATAAGATTGGATCTTTTCGTCAAGTCTTTTCTCGAATTCATAAATGTCCAATCCATGAGGCAATACTATCATCAGCCTTATCCTATTTTCTTCATTTGGAAGATAATTCTTATAGGCCTTTGTTGATAATAATGAGTTTGGAATTGTGATAATCTGTTTATCCTGATTCTTTAAGGTTGTATTTCTAAATCCGACTTTTTGAATGGTTCCCATTCTTCCATCCACATCAATTGTCTCTCCAACCTTGATTTTTTTGTCACTAATTACAAAAATTCCTGAAATGAAGTTGGAAACTATGTCTTTAGATGCAATACCTAAAACAATTCCTGCAATACCTAAACTTAATATGATGTTTTGCAAATCAATGCCAATCAAATGCAATATCCAGGCAAATGCAATTAGGATTACCGTGTATTTCAGCATGTCCTTAAAGAGATAATGGGTTGTTAAATCAATGTCATGGTTTTTTTCCACTCTAAGAAGTATTCTATCTCCGATTTTTATTATTACAGAAGCAGCAAGTATAATAATTAAAATGGAGATTAATGTTCCTAAATCCAAAATGTTTGATATTGCTTCCATTATCCATTCTGAAGTTTTCATTTTTTTCACCTATTGATTTAACTCTTTTTAAGTAAAAAATGATTATTATATCTTAATTTAATTCAATTTGCTTTATCAGTCAATTTTCTACTTAGGATATTTTTTTAAATTATTATTTTTTATTTTTATTCTTGGATTTTAAGTCAATTTTCATAAAGTCATGGGCAACTTGTGTATTTTCAAATATTTCCTTTGCCTCTTTTTCAATTATTTTATCTGTTTTGTATCTTGTGCTGATATGGGTTAAGACCAATTCCTTGACATTGGCCTTTTTAGCAACTTCTGCAGCTTCCTTGGATGTGGAATGGCAGTTTTCAACAGCCCTTTCATAATCTGCATCCTCATATGTGGATTCATGTATTAAAAGAGTGCTGTCCCTTGCAAGTTCAATAAGTTTCTCACAAGGCCTTGTGTCTCCTGAGTATGTGACTTTCTTTCCTTTTCTTGGCTCTCCCAAGACCTGCTCAGGTTTTATGATTTTTCCATCAACTTCAACTTCCTCTCCATTATGAAGTTTTCCAAATAATGGGCCTACCGGAACTCCGAGTTCAATAGCCTTTTCCCTATTGAATCTAGGTTTTTTCTTTTCATATATGGAATAGGACATATTCAGCAGATTATGTTCGCTTATACAGGATTCTATTTTATAATCATCAGTTTCTACAACAATTCCTTCAGCAATTTCATGTATATTAATTTGATAATTGATTTGGAAATATCCCATGTGGCTGATTGCATTGATAACGCCATGAAGTCCCTTTGGTCCATAAATGTCTAAATCATTTTCCCTGCCTCTGAAACCTAAGGATTGGATTAATCCTGCCAATCCCAATATGTGATCTCCGTGGTAGTGTGTAATGAATATCTTGTTGATTTTCATTGGACTTACATTTGCATCAATCAGTTGTCTTTGTGTTCCTTCCCCACAATCAAAAAGCATGACTTCTCCAAATGCCCTTAAGATGATTCCTGCATGATTTCTCTTTTTTGAAGGAACTGCAGATGATGTTCCTAAAAATATTATTTCCATATAATCCCTTTTACCTTAAGATTTTTCTTTCGTTTAATATTATAATAAATTTTGTTTATTTAAATATATAAACTATAAAGACAAATATTTTATTGAAGTATTTAATTGAATTTATTTTTTATCAATTCTGTGAATTATTTAAATGGATTTTTTTATGTTGAATTTGATTCTGTGAATTTTGATTTGTTTATTTAAATGGATTTTTTTTATATTGGATTCAATTCTATGAATTGTAATATTATTTATTTAAATTATCTTTCTTATTTGGTGTAAGTATGGATGAAATTATAAAATATATGCTTAAAGAAGATGAAGGCTTTGGAGACATTACTTCAAATGCTTTAATTCCTGAAGAAAAGGTCTTTTATGCAAAACTCATCTCTAAGGATGAAGGCGTTCTTGCAGGTTGTGAAATAATAAGGGACTTATTTTTGGAAAGTGGAATTTCAGTCATATCTTCAATGAATGATGGGGATTCCATTAAAAAAGGGGATGTCTTATTGGAAATTGAAGGAAACGCAAGAAAAATTCTTCTTTTGGAACGTACTGCATTAAATCTTCTTATGCGAATGTCTGGAGTTGCAAGCATAACAAATCGTATTGTAAATAAGGTAAAGGATAAAAATCCTAAAATCAGAGTTGCAGGAACTCGTAAAACTGCTCCAGCACTTCAAAAGTTTGACAAATTAGCTATTTCCATTGGCGGCGGTGACACTCATCGTTTTGGATTGGACGATATGGTTTTAATCAAGGACAATCATATTGCAGTTGTTGGATCTGTTGAGGAAGCTCTTCAATTGGCAAGGGAAAAAACCAGTTTTTCCAAAAAGATTGAAATCGAGGTTGAAAACACAGATGATGCAATTATTGCTGCTAGAAATGGTGCAGACATCATTATGTTTGATAATATGTCTCCAGTTGAGGCTCAAAATACTTTGGACGCTTTGATTGAAAATGATTTAAGGAAAAATGTGCTGATTGAGATTTCAGGTGGAATAACTGAAGAAAACATTTTGGATTATGCTGATTTGGACATTGATATAATTTCATTAGGGTCTTTGACTCATGCGGCATCCAGTTTAAACTTCAGTTTGGATATGGATTAGTTAGAATGGTGTTTTAGATATTCTTCTATTTCTAATTTGTTTTTATTTATTTTTATTTATTTTTATTTATTTTTATTATTTTTATTATTTTTTTCTTTATTTTTCTTTATTTTTCTTTATTTTTCTTTATTTTTCTTTA
>NZ_CALCYR010000007.1 GCF_937906425.1 uncultured Methanobrevibacter sp.
CGGTATTTGAAATGCTGGGAAAAATATTCTAAATAATATTTCAAAATATATTACTGATATTATCGTGTATACAAAAAGTTTTCCGAATATAAATAAAAATATTGAATTTTTGTTTTTTTCTTTTTTTTCAAGCTCTTTCCCTATAGTTAATGTTCCGAAAATTAAAAAAAGTTGACCCAAAATTGAAATCCAAATACCGGGAGTTAAAAAATATCCGTAGTGATATGTTGGATTAAACAATTTTGAAGTATCGTTTTGAATAGGTAACATCATTGCTTTTGCCTGTTTGGATTGTATACCTTTCTTTTTCATCATTGTGTTTTTTAGCCCGGCATTAATTGTTCCTAAAATACTTGCTCCTTCTATCTCGGAAAGATTTGCCGTTAAATAATTTGAACCGTCTATATAAAAACTTATTTCAGCAGGTAACGATTTTTTTATATTTTTCTGAGTATCTTTAGGTATATAAACACCCATATATATTTTATTTACACTGTCACTAGTACTGAACCCGGTAGAACCATTCGCGGCAGTTGCTCATGCAATGTGAACATACCCCGCCGCACCAGTTTGACCAACATCACCATCTTCACCATCATTAATGGTTAATGTACTTGTAGTACCTTCACTATCTACAAGTGTAACAGTTGTTACACCGTTTTCTTTGGAAACACTTTGAATAAAAACACTAGTACCATCTTGACCATCAGTACCAATATAAGATTGTTGATAGGTTGCACTTGAAGTATCATCCGTATAGGTTGTTACAGTACGGACTCAAAGCCAAGTACCTTGTCCTGGGGGATTGTCCGGATCAATTTCATCAGACCAATCTTCATCATCCGGCATCGTATATTCAGTATCACTTGTAGCATATGAAACATCAACAGATTCTACACCAACACCTTCACTACCAGTTTCACCAGTGGGACCTGTCGCACCAGTCTCACCGACAGGGCCTTGTGCGCCTTGAATACAAGTATATGTATAACCAGTGCCATTAGAAGTCCGCATCCAAACATATTTTCCAGATTCTCATTCAGGACTTTCAGTTGACCATATTTGAACATCTGAATGACTAGTAGGAGAACTACTTAATCCATACTCAATAGTAGTAATTGCTTGCCCTAAGTCATTTAAAACTTGAGAAAGTGTTTTATTACTTCCTCCCATTTTAACAGATGACAGAATCTCTACTCCACCACCACCTAAAGTGATATGCCCATTACCATCAAATACTATATAAGCATTATCGTCTCCAATAGAGAATGGTGTAGTATTATCAAAACCAATTCCAACTCCTGTCATTGATTGTTTAATAACACCAGACGGGTCAACAATAAAGATACCAGGAATATAATCTCCGCCGCCTGTAGACACTAATACTCTTCATCCTGCGGCAGTTGATACTACATATAAACCATCATCTGTCTGCGCAACATGCGATGCTACATAGTTTTGAATAGTTTCATCAATTTCGTATCATTCCTCTTCATAAGGATTTTCTAGACCATCAGGATCAACTTTTGATAATACACCTGTAGTTGTATCATATGTATAATAATTTTTATCTGGGTCAACAGTAGTATCTGTTGATGGTTTGCGGTGATCTGCGAATCAATTTACTGTATCAATAACTGATTCTAATGTTGACAATCCAGCAAGAGCACCATTAGCATAATTATTTGGCTTAACTCTTTTTAAAATCCTTTTCTGAATAGGATTACTTGGATCATTCGGATTGTCCACATAAATAATCTCCTCTTCATAAATTGGAATGTTTTCATCAAATCCGGATATTGAATTTGGATTTACATTAGGATTTACATTAGGATTTGAATTTGAATTTGAATTTGAATTTGGACTAGAATTTTGATTATGATAGGAATTCCCATTATCATAAGCAGTGAAATTGCGAGAATTCTTATGATTTTTATTGTATGACTTTCTTGAAGCTTTTTTATGAGAGATATCTTCAAATGAAGTGTCTATTTTTCTTGCCCCATTCTTATTGAAAAATCTTCTTTTTTCTAAAAACTTATCCAAATCCTCTTCATTACCCTTTTCAACCTTAATTTCATTTGCAGAATCCTTGAGAATATTTGCAATGACAAATCCTATTCCAAGCAATATGATTAAAGCAAAAAGAGGATCAAAACTGTCAAAAAACATATAGAATATTTTACTGGTCAATCCTGAAAAGTCAACCATTCCCCTTAAAAATAGGACAATACCTAAGACCATAAGGATTTTACCATTAAATCTTTTTATATTTGTGTTGGCAAGTAATGGGTAAACACCTAAAACAAATAATCCAAGCCCCATTAATCTAAATAGATTGTTAGCTACAGCAGATTCCAATAGATTGAATATTAAAGCAAAATTATAATGCAAATCAGACAAAAGAAATATTAACATTATTATTCCAATAACAACCAATGGGAAAATGAAAACTACTTCTGCAGCCAGATTATAATGTCCAATAGCCCCCTCTTCATACTTTTCAGCTGAATATGATGAAAAGAATTGGTAAAGAAATGAACTTAATACTGAACCAATAACAGTACCTGAAATCCCTAAAATAGATGTGAATAAAGCCACTGTTCCAGAAATAACCGCTGCCATTATTACATTAAAATGTTTAACCACAATTATCACCACTTTAAATAAGATTTATTTTTAAATATCTTTGAATTTAAGTTAATTTAAAATTAAAAATTAATTTAAAAATTAATTTAAAAATTTTCATCAAATGGAATATATTTTTTACCTATCTTAAATAAAATATAAACATCATAATATTTAAATTAATCCATTTAAAAAAAATTGAAAATATAAACATCATAGTGTTTAAAATAATCCATTTAAAATTGAAATAAATTAATTTTCAATTAATAAAAGTAAAAAAAGAAAAAATAATCTGGAACAGATTATAAAAAAACTTAAAAACCGCCAAATATCTCAAATATATGGCTAAAAAAACAATCCGAAGATTGAAAAAATAAAAAAAACTAATTAATTAAATTAATTAGAAAAAGAGCCTTAGGGGGGATTCGAACCCCCGACTTCCACCTTACCAAGGTGGCGCTCTACCGCCTGAGCCACTAAGGCAAATCAAGGATAAAAATGTTTAAAAAATCCTAAAAATAGTATTCATCCCTTTAAATTAAAGAAATAAAATAATTACATATAAAAAGTGCAGGGGAAGGGATTCGAACCCTCGAAGGCCTACACCAGAGGATCTTAAGTCCTCCCCCTTTGGCCGCTCGGGCACCCCTGCATAATAACAACAATATTATGTTGAACTTTATAATATATAAACCTTATGGATAAAAGAAAAGAAGAGTTTACAGAAAAAAATCAGACGAAAATTAGCAAATCATAGCGTTTTTTTTAAAGAAAAAAATTAAGAAACTAAAGAATTTAAAAGTGTTTTTTTTAAGAAAAAAATTAAGAAACTAAAGAATTTAAAAGAGTTTTTTTAAAGAAAAAAATTAAAAAACAAAAAAGAATTTCAAATATCTCATTTCATTACAAAAAATTATATAAAGATTAATAATTATAATTTAAAATAGTATATTTAAAATTAAAAAGAATTTTAAATAAAAATTAAGCTAGATTTAAAACATAAATCTATTATCATATTATTAAAAAAAAACAATAAATATTGAATTAATAAACTTATTAAAAATTATTTTAGGTATTTTATAAAATTGAGGCGATAGATTGATTCAAATAGACCCAGACGAATGTGGAGTTTGTGAAAGATGTATATCATACTGCCCTAAAGGATTAATTGTAAAAAAAGGCTATTCCGTAATCATAGAGGAAGGTTGTGATGACTGCGGATTATGTGTAGACGAATGTCCTTTAGGCGCTATTTACGATGATGAGGAAGAATTTTAATATTATAAGGGCAGAACAATGAAAAAAGGAAATTTTTTAAAGAAATTTACCATTATAGACATAATCATAATAATTTGCGTTATTGGAGCAATAGGATTTGCAGTGTTTCATATGAGCTTCGAGGATTCAAACATGTCCCAAGCAACTTCATTTGACTCATCCACCAATAACAAGATTCTTGAAAAGTATCTTGATTACTATAAGGACGGATATATCATAAAAAGCCAAGTTGTAGGAAGCAATTCCACCAATGGAGAAAAAGTCTCAATTAGTGGAGAGGTTAAATGGATTGGAGAATTTGAAGATAACACTGTAAAAATTCTTATTGATAGCAATGGTGAAAGAATATTAACAGGATTATACAAAAATGTTCCGGAAGCTGATGTTTACTATGATAAAATAAGTCTTGAAATAGATGGGGACAAATATTCCAATCTTAAGGAATTTAAAATTTCACCTGAAAAAATCAATAGCCTTAATGAACTAATTTCCAAGATCCCCTCAAATTGCGAATATGAAATTTCAACAGAAATAGCTGTATCATCATTGGACATTCAAAAATATCAGGAAATGGTCAATAAATTAGAGGAAAATAAAAAAGCCTCAATCAGCTTAACAGAAAATAATCAAATCATTGAAATCAATAGAGCGGACAGCAAGGACATTAAACTTGCAAATTCCGCATTAGGAGAATTTGAAGGCCAAAGCGGAGAAATAACTTTAAGAATTTATAATTGTAGTGAAAGTGACTTAAAGACAATTGACAGTAATTATAATGTAGTTAACATAAGGGATTTCAGTTAAATAAGAAAATAACTGAAATCTAATTAAAATTAAAAAATAAAAATTAAAAAATAAAAATTAAAATTAAAATTAAAATTAAAAATTTAAAAATAAAAATAAAAATAAAAATTAAAAATTAAATTTTTAAAAATGTGAAAATATGAGTCTTTTATATTCTGCATGCATTTCTCTAACAAGATCGATTACAAGCCTTTTAGAGAAATCATTTTTATTTACAAGTATTTTTAGAATACTTGAATTTATTGAAAACCAATGGGTAAACAGTTTTTTTAAAAAGCTCTATCCTGGTGAAAACTTCTTATCCCTAAAGGATAAAAGCAGAATATTGGATAATGGAATATTTTCACCGCTTATTGTCCTGATTACATTCAGCCTATTTTTAATTCTTGCAACAAATCCTGTCAGTTTGGATTTACAATTAACAGTATTGATTGGATTCATATCTTTTTTTATTGGAGCAATATTCCTTCCAAGGTTCTTCTTAAACAAAAATAAAGTCAAAAAATCTTCCATTGATGCTGAGGATTATAATAAAAAAAACAATGATTTAAAAGAAATTTCAAGCAATTATTTAAAACTCTTTAAATCAAGGGACATTTACTCAATTGGCTTTTGTTTAAGCTTAATTGGAATTATATTTCTATTTTTAAGCATTGCATCAGTTGGAGGAATACCATTATTCAAATCTTCACTCAGATATTCCCTAAAACCAATCTTAACAATGCCTGTATTTTTAATCATCCCAGGAATTGGACTTATAGCATCCCATTATCTAAATCAATTCCAGAATAATGAAATTACAAGATCCCAAGTCAGATTCAGATTCTTGGTCTTAACTGCAATTGGAATTATTACAGTAGTTCTTCTGGAGTATAGAACTCCCATAATCGTAATTTTACTCATGATGCTTATAAGCGGATACTACGGGAAGATATTATCTGTTTGGGAAGTTATTATAGCTGCATTGCTTGGAGTGGGGGCAATTGTAGGAATCGGATATATGAGATCATTGAATGAACTTGCAATAAGTTCACACACAAATCCATTTTCCACACTTCAAAACAGGGCTGACTTTACCCTTAATGTTTTAAATCTCTTAAATCAGATTTCTGGAAATTTCGGACTTTTACATGGAAAAATGTTAGCAAGCTCAATGCCTGGAAGTGACTTGGGACCGCGTATGTTGGTTGGAAAGTTAATTGCATGGAGAACTGAAGTAACCGTTACACCAACCCTTTTGGGACAGATGATTGTTGACTTTGGTAAAGTGGGAGTTGCAGTTGAAATGGGAATCCTAGGTTTTATCCTTGGAATAGGATATAAATTGATTAGAATTACAAAAGACTCATTTTATATTGTTCTCTACAGCATTCTTTTAAGCTATTCCATAGTTGGTGTTGAAACAGGAATACTTGACATTCAGGTTTTATTCTATTTCTTTATGGGAATTATGGTTTATTTGACTGTAATTTTAAAGGACAAGGGAATTAAAATATACTGAAATCCATCAAAACATTAAAGAAAAAAACAATTAAAATATACTGAAATCCTAATTACAAAAATAGATCTGAACTTTTTTCTTTAACTCTTTTTTATTATAAACTCCCTGAATAAAATTTATTCTAAACATTTCAAATTCATTAAAATTCAAAATAAACTCTTTTTAAATAATAAAACTAAAAAATAAATCTAAAAAATAAAACTAAAAAATAAAACTAAAAAATAAATAAATAAAATTAAAAAAATTTTAAAATAAGTAATTGTTCGACAAATATCAAATTATAAAAATAGCTATACAAAAAGAGAAATTGTAAAAATAATAAAATAAAAAGAAAATAAAAAAAGAAAAGTCATAGCAAAGCTATAACTATTTTGGAGGTTGAGGTAAATAATAAACTAAATATTATCTACAAAAATCATGTTTTGAAGTATTAATCATAATTTAGTAGGACCCTAAGTTTTACTTAAACTAAAGAAAGCGATTAAATTGCAGAAGAAAATGATGTGTGTTTTTTTAAGTAAAACTTACGAACTAAATTAAATATAATTAATAATAATTTCTTAAATTTCAAGAAAAGATTTGATTTGTAATGATTAAACTATACTATGTACATCTTGAAACAAGAAATATTATTAATTAAAAGATTATTACAGATTTTTATTCAATAACACAATTGTTTAGGTAAACCTAAACTCTTGTTGATTATAGGTTGGTCTTCATCATATATAAATGTTTGGATTTTTTTAGGTTTACCTAAAATTTTCTAATGACATAAAACTAATTTTTAATCTTCCACATGATCTCAAGAAAAAACCTAATTCAAAATAAAATAGACCAAATAATAAAAATAGGATAAAATAGAACAAAATAGAATAAAATGATTCTAAAAATTGGTTGAAAAATAAAAAAATAAAAAGATCCCGAAATTGCAGGATAATAAAAAAAATAAAAAGATCCCGAAATTGCAGGATAATAAAAAAAATAAAAAAAGAACAGAATATATTAAATAATTAAAATAAAAAAATAGAGGCAGTACATAGTAATCTGGGATTAAAATTACTATGCACTATTTTGGAGATTGTAAATAACATCAAAGTTATTTTTTAAATGGTTCAAAATCATAACAATTCTTATTGATTCCAGAATTTCACATTTTAAAAAAAACAGACGAGCGATATCTGTAAGAAGAAAATGATGTGTGCTGTGAAATTCAAATTAATAAAATCTAAGAAAAGGGAGGACAATATCATATTATAACAATTTAATTAATCATTTTAGATAATATTAACCGAACCAATAAACAAAATATTAGATTTCAACAACAATAAATATTTAGGTGTGCCTAAACTTATTGTTAATTATAGGTAGTTCTTCATCATATATAAAGTTTTCTAAAAAATTTAGGAATACCTAAAAATAATTAGGTATAAAAAAATAACTTGGTTAATCCCTAATGAAAAAATAATAAAAAATAGTAAAAATAGGGTGAAAAGTAATACAAATCTTGATTATTAATCAAATCAATGCTAAATAAAAATAAATATGGAATAATGAAAATAGACTAAAAAGACAAAGCTAAAACTAAATCAATGAAGATAAACTATAACATTAAACTATAAAGACAACGCCAAACCAAAATAACCTAATTTAGGAGCTAAAAACAAAACAGCAAGTTCCAATAAAACAATCAGGAATACAATTGCAAGAATATAAATAATTTCAGACTTTCCAATAACTGTTTTTGAATGATACAATTGACTGTCATCTGAAAAGCATCTGCTTGCCATGCTCAAATATATATTTTCACCCTTTTCATATGCCTTTAAAAACATCATCGCTATTGAATATCCAACCTGTTTCACCCTCCACTTATAGGAAACAGCCTTATTGTGAATGTCAAAGTTTCTGGATTTTTGAGCCTGACGAATGGATCTAAGCTCCTCCACAAAAATAAAGAGGAACCTTACCATAATTGTTAAAATCATTGCCAAGTCTCTAGGCATGCCAAGTTTTCTAAAGGACTGAACAACCTCCTGCATCGGACTTGTGGATGAAAGAATTACAATAGCGGTCAAACACACTATCAATCTTGAAATAAGAAGTACTGTCCAGTTAAAACCTGTGTCTGTAACATAAATCCATGAGATGGAACTTTGCCAAATAATATTTCCAGGATGAATAAATGGTTGAAAAGCTATAACAAAACCACCGAATGGCAACAGCAAGGCTATACGCTTAAAACTTTCCTTAAATGACAAATCTGCAAGATACATTATGATCAATAGAAATATCTCCAAAACGACAGGTACAATTAGCCTATCTGAAAAAACAGCAAAAACGATAATCATCAATATAGAAACAAGTTTGATACGACCTTCCAAATTATGGATCATTGTATTTTTAGAGGAAATGCTCTCCAATGTAGTAACCTGTTCTATACCCATAATATCACGACTTGAAATAATAAAAATTACAATTAAATGAATTAAAATTCATATAATTAAAATAAATAAATAAATAAAATTATAATTTCAATAATTAGAAATTAATTAAAACAAATGAAACAATAAAAATAACAAATTCAATCCAACACGATTAAATTAAAAAAATGATTAATTAAAATAAATAAAAATAATAAAAGTATAAAATCCTAGATTGAAAAATCTAGAATTTTAAAAGAAACTTTTTTAATCTGATTTTTTCAATACCCAACCTATACCAAAACCTAAAATAAGTGTCAATATTCCACCGAACATTAAAACACCTATTTCACCTAATTGAGCTAAAGGTTCAAAAGTATAATCAGGGAATGGTGATTCCACAACAGTTGTTTCAAGATCTTCTGAAACTGCAGAATCTTCAGCAGATTTTTCCAAACCATCAGGGTCTCCTGATGCAATCATCGGTGATAAAACCGCCAATGCCAAACAAAAAACAATACCGACTATTATTAAATATTTATCTTGTTTACTCAATTCCATTTTAATCCCTTCTATTCCATGCCAATAAGTCTGGTCTGAACTTTTCAAGAGCATAAATCACAATTACTGTTAATACACCTTCAATTATTCCAATGAATGCGTGATAAAGTGCCATGGATCCAACTCCCACCTGCAATGGGAAAGTTCCAGCTACAAACATTTCAATTGCCGCAACTATTGCTGCGATTAAAGTTGCAAGCCAAGCAGCTATAAAAATGGATGGATATTTGCCAATAAATTTGTTTAATCCTTTAAAGGAGTACAATCCTACTCCCCCACCGATTATGGCCATGTTAAGCACATTAGCCCCCAATGCAGTGATTCCACCATCACCGAAGAATAGAGACTGAATAAGAAGTACAGCAGTAAAAACAAGAATTGCAGCTTCAGGAGCCATGAATACTATTGCAACCAAAGCTCCACCTACCATATGTCCACTTGTACCAAATGGAATTGGCATGTTCATAGACATAATGGCAAAGATACCGGCAGCCAATACGGCCATTAATGGTATACGTTTTTCATCAAGATTGCTTCTTGCCCATTTTCCTGCAAAATACAATGCAATAATCAATATAACATAATATATTGCACATTGGGCAAGAGGTATAAAACCATCAGGTATATGCATAATTTTCCTCCAAAAAATTTTTATCGCACTAATTAGATTAAATTTTTAACAAAACAAAATTAAAAACATTAATCAAATAAATAATTTCTTTAAATATTACTTTCAAAGATTTGAAAATTTAAAAAAAACATCCTATTTAAAATTATAAATATTAAAAAATATTAGAAATAATTTCTTTAAATATTAAAAAATTGAAAAAACATCCCAATTTAGTAATACTTTTTTTAAATTTATTTAAATACTCGATATTACTAAAAGAAATTATCCGTACTTTAATCAAATAAACAACTAATTAAACTATTATGTTAATAATTAAAATAACATAAACAAATTTATATTTAAAATAAGAATATATAAAACTTTGTTTTGTATTACAAATATTAAAAAATCAAATAAAAAAGTAATACTTTTTTCCAAGTAATACGAAATAAAAAATTATTATTAAAACCCAATTTTTCAAACGAAGAAAGAAAATATTTTTATTTCAAAGCAATTTTTTAAAATAAAAACCATATCTTAATAAAGGAAAAAATATTAAAAATCATGAGCAAAAAAGAAATTTTAATTTGCTAAATAAAAAACAAAGCAAAATAAAAAATAATAAAATTGAAATTTGATTAAAAGAGATTATTTTGTAGTAAATCTGATTAATTAATATTTTTTTTGATAAAAAAAAGAAAGATTATTTGTTAAATTAAAAATAAGAAGTAAATAAATAAAATAGAAAATAATAAAAATAATACAAAAAATGATAAAAAATTAATAAAAATAATAAAGATTTTAAAAAAAATGAAAATATGAAAATAATGAAAATAATAAAAAATTAATTGAAATAATACAAATAATAAAAAAAGAGAAAAAGAAAAAGAAAAATAAAATAAATTTATTTACCCTTAGATTTACGGAGATTTAATTTAGCTTTAAGTCTGCTAATGTAATCAAAATCTTTTTCATAGGACAATGAGTTTCCATATCCGCAATTAGGGCACATAATGGTATTACAACCTTTACAATTTCCACTTCCACAATCACCACAATCAGTACTTAATGGATCAAATTCATGTCCGCACATTCTACATTGCATTTTTTCACCTCACAATATAAATTTTACATTTATACAAAATTTTTTAAAGCTTTTTTAAATTATTTTATTAATACATTAGTTAATTGTTATAAATAAATTATTAAAACTTATATAAATACTTACCCTTAACTGAGCAAATAAATAATAAGAACCCCTTATCAATCAGAAATCAAGACAAACAAATCCGAACAGACAAATCAAGATAAAGAAATTAACTAATAATAAACATTAAACAATTCATAATTGATAAAAAATCTTAAATCTATACAATAGCCCTTGGCCAGTACATAATAATAAATACGCCAACAAGAGCAATACATGCACCAATAATATCAAATTGATCTGGAGGCATATTATCTATTTTCCATCCCCAAAGGACAGAAAGCGCTATAAATATTCCTCCATATGCAGCATAGGTCCTTCCAAATGTTGCAGGTTGGAAAGTTGGAATGATTCCGTAAAGAATCAACATGATTGCTCCCAAAATAGCAAATTCGATGCCTCTTCCTTCACGTAACCACAACCAAATCATATATCCTCCACCAATTTCAAAGAAACCTGCTATAATAAAGAATATTATTGATTTAATCGTTTCAATCATCTGAAATTCTCCAATAATTAAAAATAATTAAAAATAATTAATAATTAAATTGTTAAAATACTAACTAAAATAACTTATATAATTAATTAAAATAACTAAAATAACTAAAATAACTAAAATAACTAAAATAACTAAAATAATTTATAAAATGACTAAAATAATTAATTTTAGAAATTTAAAAAGCAAAAAACTTTTAAAAAATGTTTATTTCATAAATAAATTAAAAATAATTAGTTTACTGAAAAATAAATCTGAAAAAATAGTCGAGTAAAAACAAATATCAATAAAATATTAATCAAATAAAGATTTTAAAAAAATTGCTTAAAAAAAAATAAAGAAATAGAATTAGAAAAATCTAATTCTAAAAAATAATTAGGAATCTTAGATTAACCGAATCCTAATGCGAGTCCACCCATGTAAATAATGAATGCAACTACGTATGCAACAACTAAGTTTAATACAGCCATCATTAATGGATATTTATATCCGCCGGTTTCTTGTTTAATTGTACCCATCGCTGCGAAACATGGAATATAAAGCAATACGAATACCATGAATACGTAAGCAGTAAGAGGGGTAAAGACACTATGCATTGCGGCCGTGATTCCGGCTCCCTCCTCGGCCACTCCGAAGAGCGAACTGAAGGTACCTACTACAACTTCCTTAGCAACTAAACCGAAGAGTAAAGCTACTGCAGGTTGCCATTCACCAAATCCAAGAGGTGCAAATACTGGTGCAATTACTTGACCAATAGTACCGATAGCACTTTGTTCTGATCCGTATTCCACACCAGCAGGGAAGTAACTTAAAATCCAAACAACAATAGCTGCTGCTAAAATGATTGTACCTGCTTTTCTTACGAATCCCCATGATTTTTCCATGGTGTGCATTAAAATACCTCTAATGGTAGGCAATTTATAATCAGGTAATTCCATTACGAATGGAGCATCCATTTCCTTAAAGGTAGTTTTTCTAAGAATCAATGCAACAATAACTGCTACAAGAATACCGAGAAGGTATAAAGATAAGATCACTAAACTTTGATTTGCTACAAAGAAAGCACCTACTAATAATAAGTATACAGGCATTCTAGCAGAACAGGACATGTATGGAACGATAAACATAGTGATTAATCTGTCTTTTTCGTTTTCCATGGTTCTGGTTGCCATAATACCAGGTACACCACATCCAATACCTAAAAGCATTGGGATAAATGCCTTTCCGTGTAATCCTACAAATTTGTGCATAAGTTTATCCATAACAAATGCTGCTCTTGCTAAGTAACCGCTGTCTTCGAGGAAACTAATAATCAAGAACAATAGAATAATTTGAGGCAAGAACACAAGTACCCCACCTACTCCTCCAATAATACCATCTACAAGGAAGGAGGAAAGCATGGTTTCTCCAAGAGTAGCAATGATCCAGTCACCGAGTAATCCGAATCCTTCATCAATTAAATCTTGGAAAGGAGCACCATATGTAAATACAATATCAAACATTATATACATGATAGCAACGAATATTGGGAAACCTAATATTCTGTTTGTAACAATTCTATCAATTTTATCAGTTAAAGTTTGTTTTGCGGTAGCCGGTTTAGTAAGACTTTCCTTAAGTAAACCATCGATGAAAGCATATCTTTCATTTGCAATGATTTCTTCACTACCTTCACCATAGATACCTTTTAAGTGATCTTTAACTTTTTGGGTTGCGTTAACAATATTATTTCTTTTGGATGAACTTTCAATTTTCTCTTCTACAATCTCGTCGTTTTCGAGTAATTTGATTGCAGTCCAGGAGGAAGGCACATCCAATAAATTTTTATCTTCTTCAATTACAGCTTGAATCTCAGCGAGGTGTTCTTGAAGTTCAGCACTGTGAACTAATTTTTTACTACCGTCAACTGGGTTTGCAGCTGCTTGTTCAACAGTTCTAAGTAATTCTTCTTTACCTATATCACTATTTGCTTCAATTTCAACTACAGGAACTCCTAATAATTCGGAAAGTTTTTTAGCATCAATAGTATAACCTTTGTCTTGAGCAAACTTGTTCATGTTTAAAGCAAGAACCAAGTTAGCTCCGAGTTCCATCATTTGAACAGTAAGATACAAGTTCCTTTCAAGGTTTGCTGCATCTAGAATGTTCACAATTACATCAGAGTCTTCATCTACAATGAAGTCCCTAGATACAATTTCTTCAATTGAATGAGCACTTAATGCATAATTACCAGGTAAATCAATTACATCAACGTGGGATCCGTTAAAATCATAACTACCCACAGCTTGTTCTACGGTTTTACCAGGCCAATTACCTACGTGGTGATTTAAACCAGTTAAATTATTGAATAATGTGGTTTTACCTACGTTAGGGTTACCTGCTAAACCTATCTTAAGATTTGCCATATTGTATACCTTTTTTGTAATTAGTTTAATTAAGTTTTTCTTTCTAAAATCCCAACTATTGAATTGTTTGAAATTACTGTAAATACTGAAAGTCACTAGGCTCAATAATAGTTATGATTTAGAAAAAGGCGTATTATAACTACTTGATAGCCTAAATCAAGAAATATTATAATACAAAATAAATTTATAAATTTATAAATTTATAAAACAATTAATTTTAATTTAAAATACTTAAAAAAGAATTTTTGAAATTAAATTAAAAATAATTATAAAATGATAAATTTATTAAAATTATATTTCTACTTCAATAAATTTAGCTTCTTCTTTTCTGAGACATACAGAGTAACCTTTTACTTTTAATTGCATTGGATCTCCGAGAGGTGCTACTTTTTCCACTTCAATTTCTGCGCCTCTAATAAAACCCATACCAAGCAAATGTCTTCTTAACTCTACATCTCCACCTTCGTCATAAGAAACTAAAGTTGCTTTTTGACCAGTTTTGAGTTCATTTAATCTTGCTTTCATTTCATAACCTCTCAAAAATATTATAAATATTAATATTATTGTCTATAAATAGGTAGGAAATTTAGGTATACCTAAATTAAGTTTTATTGAATTTTAATATTTTGAGGTATTTGTAGTTTAATTAAAATTTTTAAAATTTAGTTTTAAAAATGGGGATATTTTTAAAATTAATTGCATTGGTTTTTAAAAATATTTTTGGATTGTTGATTAAAATGAAAATAAAAAAATTAAAATAAAAACATAATTAGGTCTACCTAAAACCTATTATTATTTTACATTTTCATAATATATAAAGTTTAGGTTTACCTAACAATAATAATCAAATCTAATAAAAACTGCAATGATGGCTTAAAATTTAAAATCAAGGACAAAATGGAAAATAAAAATTATATAAAAAAAGCATGAAAATCTTAAAAAAAAATAATAAAATTATTAATTTTATTTATAAATGAATTAATTTTTTTAAAGAAAAATTGAAAAACAATTCCTGAAATTTAAGAAAAATTTTTAAAAAAAAACATTTTTAGAATTTTAAAAAATAAAAATCAAAAAATCCTAAAAAAATTACTAAAAATTTTAAAAAATAAAAATAAAAAAATCCTAAAAAAAATTCTATAATACTAAAAAATCCTAAAAAAAT
>NZ_CALCYR010000008.1 GCF_937906425.1 uncultured Methanobrevibacter sp.
GGGTTTAATTAGATTTAATATTTTTAATTATTTTAATTAATTTAATTTAATTAATTTACTTTAATTTAATTAATTTTTATTAAAATTTAATTTAATGCATTATTAATTAGTTTAACAGGAAATTGTATGTTTAAGAAAGGTTTAAGGTGATTTTATGAAATTTGTTATAAGGCCTTATCATATGATGAGTCTCGGAGGATACATTGTGGAATTTGATTTTCCATATAGGGACATCATCATTGTAAATAAAAGCTCTGAAGATATTAAATTCGAGATTCCTGTTTTTGATGAGTCTTGGATTGAAGAGACAAGGGCTTTAGGTCTTGAAGTAATTCCTGTACGTGAAGAAGACAGTTATTTGAATATGTATAGGAAGGCACATGCTGATTTAGAAGCATTTAAGGCAAAATTAGAATAAAGATTTATGTTAATAATATTTTAAGCATTTCCTCAATTTATAATTAAAAATAAAATTTATTAACTTAGATTTTTATTTTATTAATTGGTTTTTTTACTCAATTAAATGTTTTTTTTATCATGTTTTAATTGGTTTTATTAAGTTTTAATTGGTTTTATTAAGTTTTAATTGGTTTTTTTACTCAATTAAATGTTTTTTATTTTATTTTTTAATTTTAAGGTAATATTATGAGTAGTATTTCATTAACACTTACAACTAAGGAAGAAAAAGGAGTTCTAGATGAAATAACCGATATTTTGTCAAATCATGGAATAAATATTTCCTATGTTCATCTTTATGTTAAAGAGGATGTTGGAACTTTAAATCTGGAACTTGAAAATGTAAAGGAATTGGATCAGTTAATAAATGATTTAAAACAATTGGATTTTATTCTGGATATGGAAATCCATGGTTCCTTAAATGACATTTTCGGTAAAAGGATTCTTATCTTTGGTGGTGGTGCACAGGTTTCACAGGTTGCTGTAGGCGCTATTACTGAAGCGGACAGGCATAATATTCGTGGAGAACGTATAAGTGTGGACACAATTCCTTTGGTTGGTGAAGAAAATATTGCAGAGGCTGTTGAAGCGGTTACCAGATTGCCTCGTGTAGGTGCTTTGGTTCTTGCAGGTTCCCTTATGGGAGGTAATATTACTGAAGCTGTCAAAAAGATTAAAAAAGAAAGAGAAGAATTGATTATTATTGCACTTAACATGCCTGGAAGTGTAACTGAAGAGGCTGATTTGATTGTTACAGATCCAATCCAGGCAGGAGTTATGGCTGTAATGGCTGTTGCTAACACTGCCGTCTTTGATGTAAAAAGGTTAAAGGGCAATAATAAGTTTTAATCCCATTCTTAATCATTCTCCTTTTCTATTTTTATTTTTAATTTATTTTTTATTTATTTTCCATTATTTCTATTTTTTTTTAATTCGTACTAATTCTTTTTACTCATTTTTTTTATTATTTTTCATTGTTTTCTTGTAATTCTTTGGCTTTGTTGTTTTTTTATTATTTTTCATTGTTTTCACATAATTCCTTGTATTCACAGTTTTCACATTTTCTTAAATTTGTTCTTACTCTAGGAATTTCCTTTTTTTCAACAATATTATTTATGCTTGTTAAGATCTTGAAGAATGTTTTTCTTAATTCGTTGTCAACAACAACTGCCCTTCTTTCATTTATCTTCAAGTAATCTACATATCCAACAGATATGTGTGTGTCAAATTCCTGTTCTATTAGAAGTGCATCAGCTACAATTTCTATCATGTCATTGTCCCAAACTCCTCTTATTGGAGGTTTTGAAGACTTTAAACTAACTGGGGAATAGTTTCCCTTTTCAACTTCTATCTTGTCAACAACTCCAATCAAATCAAGACCGATGTCTCTAATCAGATAATTGTACATGCAGCTTGAGAAAAACAATCCCTGAATTTCACTGCCCTCCTTGTCGAATATTTTCATTGCTTCCTTGCTTTTTATTGATAAGATTTTTATTTTAAGAAATATTTCACTAATCAAATCCTCTTTCTGTTTTATGATTTGTTCCATGTCTTTATTTTTATTTTCATTATTGTTTTGATTCCCATTTTCTTCCTTTTCACTTATCTCTTCAAAGACTTCAAAACTTGTTTCTATGTATTGTAGGACTTGTTGGGATAATGTGTTTTCAATTTCCGGAATTTCCATATCTTTTTTAAGCTTTCTTAAGTTTTTATGCAATAAATCCTCAAGGTCTATTCTAAGGTCCTTAATGATTTTTGCCTTAAACATATCCTCATCATCTTTTTTGTCAATGTTTTTTTCAAAGTATAATTTTAATGGGCAAAACATATAGCTGCGAATTTCACTAATACTTATCATTATTTTCACTCCATATTTATTGTTAATTTGGAGTTTATTTTTCATTTAATAAATACTATATGGTTATTTTTGCCTATAAGTAGTTAGTATTGCTACAATTTTACTATTTCTTTTTAATTTTATGTTATTTTTAAAATATTGCTTTTAAATTCATTTTTTTTAAACAAATTGTAATTTTATTTTTTTTCTAATGATTTTTAATTTGGGGCTAAAATTTAATTCAGATAAGGATTTTTAATTTGGGGGCTAAAACTTAATTTGAATAATGGTTTTTAATTTGAAAGCTAAAATTTAATTTTTTAGTAAAAATTTATTTTAATTATTAGTTTTTAATTTGCTGGCTAAAATTTAATTTTTTAGTAAAAATTATTATCATTTTTATTAAAAGTTTGCTTATTTAAAATGAATATATTTTTTTAGCTATTGATTTAATCAATCATTCTTTTAATAATTTTATTGATAATATAGAATATATTTTATTAGTATTGTGTGATGGGTATGTTTACTTATTAAAATCAATATTTGGTAGGTAGGAGTGTATGTTTCTTATTAAATAACTAAATTAATAATTTTAAAATTTTTGATTTAAAAAATAAATTATGTATAAAATTTAGTTAATTTAATTAATAAAAATTAAAAAAATATAAATTATATTATACATTATTTAGAAATAGTAATTTGATTATTAAAAAAATTCTCAGGGGATAATATGGTAGAATCAGAAGGTATGCTTTGTCCAGTGGATAGATCTTTAAAATTATTTAATAAAAAGTGGGATATTCAAATTATTAGGGATTTGTTTTTTGGAAAAAAGAGATTTAAGGAATTTAAGGAAGACAAACCTAATCTAAGCAATAAGGTTTTGGCAACTTGCTTAAAGGATTTGGAAAGCAATGGATTGATTTATAAAAAGGTCATAGATGAAAATCCTAAGTTGACTGAATATTATTTGACTGAAGATGGAAAAAGAATGAATAGGATTATTTATGAATTGGCTATGTTTACCTTGGATAAGGAGGATTCCTATTCCGAGGACCAACGTGTTGAAATAGCTGAATTATTCCGTGACACTTTAAAAATAGATAAGAAATAGTTTTAATGATTATGCTGTTGATAATATTTAATTGTTTATTTAATGATTAAATTGTTGATGACATTTAATTGTTTAAAAACAGTAAAAAAATAATGGAGATAGTCCTAGACAGGACTTTCTCTTAGTTTAATATATTCATTTAAAGATTCTCTTGTTGTTCCAACAAGAATTCTGTATTTTTCGAATTCTCCATTTTTAAGAACCTTTTCTATTTTTCCCCTTGCAACAACCTCTTCGCCGTCAAGCACTTCTCCGGCATAGGTGTGTGTAAGGGATGCAAGTTCTGTAATCTCAATGTCTGGACCTTCGAGAATTTCAACATCTTCAATTGTATAGACTGCAGGATTGTCAAAAGCACCTAATGCACTTTTAATTGTACAGTTTACTTTTGCAAAGCCTTCCGGAACATAAACTGTGTCTCCCCAAGTTCCTTCGATTTCATCATAGTTTTTGGTAGCCAATATGTCGAAAAGGGTTTCTCTGATAAGTCCCCTATTGCTTTTACGTTCCTCATACCATGCAAACTCTTCTTTTGTAAGGCTGTCGTCCTTGATTCTCTTGTCATAAACAAAATCCCAGAAGTCATCATTGATTCTGTTCAAGGTTATTTCCTTATCCAGTTTTTCAATGTAAACTCCCTGATCCTTGTTTTCCTTATAAGCTTTAATTGCATTTCTATGGTTTTCAAGACCATAGACTACAAAGTCAAGATCTGATGTTCCTGCCTTTTGAAGTCCAGGTAAAATTGAACCTGAAATGCCTAAATCATCATAATCTATTCCAGCCACATAATGGAAGAAATCTGAAAGGTCAATCAATTTACTCATTAACTCTTCCTTATAGTCCAATTTTTCTCCTTTTTCCAGCTTTTCATTGATTATTGGAATATATGTTTCCCTAAGACCTTTTAATCTGTCTTCAGGCTTGATGATTCTTTGGACTTTATCAATAGGAACTCCCATCATTTCAACATTTGTAACGTCACACCAGTAAAGGTAATCAGGGTGATTTTCCCTTAAATAGGCATAAGCCTCTTCGGAACCTACCTTGGAGTATTTGATTCCATTTTTTTCTCTGTCTCCATTTTCATCTGGAATGTATCTTAAAAATGAGATTATTCTATCTTCTGGGTGAATATAATTTGTTGAAGCAAATAATAAACCATCTGTACTTATAACAAAATCTCTAACTCTTACAGCTTTCTTATCAGTCATTTTAATCCCCTACAATTAAAATATTTAAAATTTTAATCTTTTTTTTTTTTTTTTTAATTGTTTTTA
>NZ_CALCYR010000009.1 GCF_937906425.1 uncultured Methanobrevibacter sp.
ATTTTTTTATTTATATTGGGTAATTTATTATTATCTAATTTTTTTAATTTTTTTTAATTTTGTTTGATATTTATTATGAAAAAAATAAAAAGGCTAAAATTATGAAAAAAAATAAAAAGGCTAAGATTATGAAAAATAATAAAATGTTTTTTTTAGTTAGCTTAATTTTCATAACTCTGGTATTGTCCTTAGGAGCTGCAAGTGCAGATGATTTAAGCACAGTATCAGAAGGAAGTGTTTCTGGGGGAGTTGATGTTGCAACAACAGCTCCTTTTGCTTCTGGATCCACTTCTGCTGAATTAAGTTATGATGTCCCAACGGATGTCAATGATGTTCAATATGCAGGCTTATATGTGAATGTATATTCTGGGTCTGCACAACCAACTTATGGTGCCCAATCAAACATCTCAATAACATCCAATGGTGAGACAAGTCAAATTGCAAGTGAAGAGCTAGTGTCTACAGAAGGCTCTACTGATGGAACTGTTTACACAATAAACAATCACACCACAAAATGCTATTCTGACTATCATATGATCTATGACATCACAGATAAGGTTCAGGGTGCTACAGGTCAGTTAAAGTTCAATGTAGTAAACAGTAAACTTAATGATTATCAGTTTGACGGTAGAATAAAATTAATCGGATTAGTCTTTGCTTATAATGATGGTGACAATGACCAATTTGACTATTGGGTAAATTCTGGTCAAGCATGGATTAATACTGGAACTGCCAATTCTAATTTTGATGTAGGGACTTTAAACCCTGATTATTCTAGCGCTACCTTGGTTAATGTTGCTCTTTCAAGTACTGATGGTAGCTATACATTCAATGGAGGAAGCTTGGATAATGAGATAGAATCTAATTCCGCTAGTATGTATAATTATCACAAATGGGATGTAACCAGTTCCGTAAGGGATAATGCAAATACATTGGTTTATAGTCGTGAAGGCACATTCAAGAATGTTCTTTCTGTATTGACTGTTAATGCTCCAGAATATAGAAATCATGTTTATGTAAGTCCTGAGGGTGAAGGCACAGGAGCATCTGCAGCGGATCCTACTACTTTAGTAAATGCAATTACTAATTTGGTTCCATATACTATGGTCCATATTCTTGATGGTACCTATGCTGCATCTAAAAACGACCAATATCAGATTAAGGTAAACAACACATATTTTGTAGCTGAAAATCCTGGAAGTGCTGTATTTACTGGAAATGATGCTTATAGGATCATTAGAGTTTATGGAACAAATGTGACTTTAGATGGATTGACTTTAACTCATGGAAAAGGTGTTGGGGGAACAACATATGTTGACAGTGATTCCAAAGGGGCTAAATTCCTAAATTGTATCTTTAGGGACAACAACCATACTTCCAATGGAGGTTCCCTTTATACTCAAGGAGAAAACCTTATCGTCGAGAAATGTTCCTTCATAAACAATACTGGAACTGGTTCAAATGGTGGAGGCTCCATTTATATAAATGCTCTAAATGCAACCATAACCGACTGCAGTTTTGAAGATTCATATGCATACCGTGATGGTGGGGCAATCCGTTGTGTCAAGGATAATTTAAAAGTAATAAATTCCAACTTTACCAATTGTATTGCATCTGCTGGTGGAGCTATTGCATTAAACGCTAAGTATGTTAATGTGACAAATTGTATTTTTACAAATAACTCTGCAAATTCATCTTATACTACTTACAGTGGTGGAAATCATACTGGAGGCGCTATCTATTGGATTGGAACTTATGGCGTAATCGATCAATGTACATTTATAGGAAATACTGCACCTCTCACAACAAACACTGCTGGCGGTGGAGCAGTCCATTGGGCGGCTAGCTCTGCTAACGGAACAATAATGAACAGTGTCTTTAAGGACAATTCCGCTAAAAATGGTGGTGCTGTATATTGGGCTACTTCAGTGGAAGGAAGAATATTAAATTGTGCATTTGAGAATAATGATGCTAATTCAAGTGGTGGAGCTATTTACTGGCGTGGAGACAAATCACATATTGCTGATTCAAACTTCACAAGTAATCATGCTAATCAAAATGGTGGGGCTATCTTATCTGACTTCAATGTAGCAAACTTCCTTGATGTGGCTAATAACCAATTTGTGAATAATTCTGCAGATGGATTAAATTACACTATTCATAATAGCGGTTACCTATTCTTGGAAAATAACACAATTGATTCAGATTATGCGATCTATAACAATAAGTCCATAATCAGTACTGTTTATCTTGCTGCTATTGTAAACCAAACTGATATCGATTCCAATATTGCTTATGCGTCTGTAGATGACGCTGTCAACATCGATGTTTACATTATGGATGACAATGGTAATTTGATTAACGGTGAAGGATTAACTGTTTCAATTAATGAAACTGCAGATGAAAACCTAACAATTTCTGAATTCACATTAGAAGAAGGGGTATACAAGGCAGCTTATACTGTAAAAGAATTGGGAATGTATACTGTCACTCCTGATTACAGTTATGCTACAGACATATTATCCGGTACTATCGTTGCAGGCGAATCTTTACCATCCGCTAGCGTTTATATGGCTTCTGAATATGCTAATGTTTCCTATGCAGGTACAAACAATGTTGTGGAAGTTCATTTAACCAATGATGGTGCATTTAACTTGACTTATGTGGTTGATTTCTATGTTGACTCTGTTAAAAAGGACAGCTCTGAAGTTTACTTGCCTATTAACTATAACACTGTATTGATGGTAGAAGATGATACCATCAGGCCAGTTACTGAAGCAACTGTAAACGGCGAAGAAAACGATGTTGTAAATTACACTGTTATTGTAAGCAATAAGGAAACTGGTGAGGTTCTAGCTGAATCCAGCATCTTCCCATCTGTCTTATACAACGGTAATCTTGGTAAGGACTTGGCTTATCCGGCTGGAACTATCGAATCATTCAGAAACATCACAATAAACGGTGACATTTATGTGGATTCCAAGTTCGATTACAGTGCAGGCAGTGCTGTAGGAAGAACAGACATTTGGAGAATCGAAATGCCTGAAGGCTCAACTGTCGTTAATGCTTTCGTATATGTTGCATACAATTGGGATAAAACTGAAGGCACCCTTCCTGTCTGGAACACCAGTTTCAATGAGGTCAACATAACTAATGCTGTTGCATATAGGGATCAATCCAACCTTGGTAAATATGGTACATACGGCTATGGTCTTGTTGTTTATGACGTTTCCGAATTGGTCAACACTAATGGAAGCAATATTTTCTCATTAGGTAAAATTTCTGGCTTTACTGCTGTTTATCCAAGCACTTTTGTGATTCTTTACAATGTGACTGAATCTGACACCATTAAAAATGTATATATGTTCAATGGTGCAGATTTATTGGCTAATACAAACAACACTGCGGGTAGAGTTCCTTCCAGTAACGGCGTATTAGATGTTGAATTAGGAGAAAGTCTTGTTTCAGCTGACTTATATGTATTTGCTGCAAGCGCTCAAGAAGGTGAAGGTAATTTAATTGTAAATGATGAGGAGTTCACTAATGTTTGGAATGGTAGTGCTAATTCCATTGAAACTTATGCTGTAGACATGACTGATTCAATTAAAGAGTCTAATAATGTCTCATTTGTTGCTACTGGTTCCACCATTTTAGCTTTACAACAATTCCTTGTTCTTGAATATGATGCTGTTTCAGCAGATGTGAGTTTAAGTTCCGAATATTCTGGCGCTGCATTTGCAGGTACTGACAATGTTTTAAAAGTAAATGTAACTAATGACGGTCTTGTTGGCAATGATTATTTTGTTAAATTATATGCAGACGGATTGGAAGTTGATGTTGATGAATTGTCTTTAGCTGTTGGAGAATCTTCAGTTATTCTATTGACAGACGATACCATTAGGCCTGTAACTGCTGATACTGTAAATGGTGCAAGTACTACTAAAGTCAATTATACTGCTGTTGTCTGTGATAAGGAGTCTGGTGATATTTTAGCTGAAGCTACCCTTACCCCTACCTTATGGTATAACGGTAACCTTGGTAAGGACTTGGCTTATCCTGCTGGAACTATCGAATCCTTTAATAATGTCACTGTTAATGGTGGTGTCATCATTGAAACTTTAGCTGATTCCACTTATCTTGGTTCTAAAACCACTAATCGTACTGATGTTTGGACTGTAAATGTTCCTTCTGATGCTGCATTTGCTAACGCTTATGTTTATGTTGCTTACAATTGGGATAAGACCAATGGAACTGTTCCTGTTTGGACCACTACATTCAATGGTGCAAGCCTTAGTCCTGTTGCAAGCTATAGGGACCAATCCAACCTTGGTACCTATGGTAAATATGGATACGGATTAGTCATTTATGATGTTGCTGACCTTATTAAGGCTGGTGAAAACAGCTTTGTATTGAATAAAGAAGATGGTATGACTGCTGTTTATCCAAGCACTCTTGTAGCGTTATACAATGTGACTGAATCTGATACCTTAACTACTGTTTACATGTACAATGGTGCTGACTTATTGTCCAATGCTAATAACTTTGACGGCAGACTCGTTGCAAGTGATTCTCTATTGACTGTAGAGAATATTGAAGATATTAAAGGTGCTGAACTTTATGTCTTTGCTGCAAGCGCTCAAACTGGTGAAGGTAACATAATTGTAAATGGTGAAGAATTTGCTAATGTCTGGAATGGTAGCAGTAACTCTGTTGATGCATATATGATTGATTTAACTGATTCCATTAAGGAATCCAATGCTGTATCATTTGTTGCTACAGGTTCTACCATTTTAGCTCTTGAGCAAGTTGTTGTTGTTGAGAAATCCAATCCTTATGCTAAGGCAAGCTTAAGCTCTGAATATTCTAACTCTGCATTTGCAGGTACAAATAATGTATTGAAACTTAATTTAACCAATGTTGCAAGCGATTGCGATACTCTTGTAGTTGACTTCTATGTTGACGGCAAAAAGGTTAACAGCACTGAAATTGCTATTGATTACTTAGATAGCAAAGAATTGCTATTGGTTGATGATACTATCAGACCTGTTACTGCTGATACAGTTAACGGTGCAGATAATGCTGTAGTCAATTACACTGTAATTGTTTCTGATAAGGCTACAGGTGATGTATTAGCTGAAGCTACCATTACTCCTAAAGTATTATATAATGGTAATCTTGGTAAGGACTTGGCTTATCCTGCTGGAACTATCGAATCCTTTAATAATGTCACTGTTAATGGTGGTGTCATCATTGAAACTTTAGCTGATTCCACTTATCTTGGTTCTAAAACCACTAATCGTACTGATGTTTGGACTGTAAATGTTCCTTCTGATGCTGCATTTGCTAACGCTTATGTTTATGTTGCTTACAATTGGGATAAGACCAATGGAACTGTTCCTGTTTGGACCACTACATTCAATGGTGCAAGCCTTAGTCCTGTTGCAAGCTATAGGGACCAATCCAACCTTGGTACCTATGGTAAATATGGATACGGATTAGTCATTTATGATGTTGCTGACCTTATTAAGGCTGGTGAAAACAGCTTTGTATTGAATAAAGAAGATGGTATGACTGCTGTTTATCCAAGCACTCTTGTAGCGTTATACAATGTGACTGAATCTGATACCTTAACTACTGTTTACATGTATAATGGTGCTGACTTATTGTCCAATGCAAATAACTTCAATGGAAGACTTGTTGCAAGTAATTCTGTCTTAGATGTTGAGGATATATTTGATATTGAAAATGCGGAATTATACATATTCGCAGCAAGTGCACAAACTGGTGAAGCTAATCTTATAATAAATGATGAAGAATTTACAAATGTTTGGAATGGTAGCGCTAATTCTGTAGATGAATATCTTGTTGATTTAACAGATTCCATTAAGGAATCCAACACTGTCTCATTTGTCGCTACAGGTTCTACTATCCTTGCTTTAGAGCAATTTGTTGTTGTAGAAAAATACAATCCTCATGCTAATCTTGCTTTAAGTTCTGAATATTCTAATGCTGCATTTGCAGGTACTAACAATGTATTGAAACTTAATGTAAGCAGTGTCGCTCGTGATGGCACTACTTTTGTAGTTGACTTCTATGTTGACGGCAATAAGGTAAACAGCTCTGAAATTAATTTAGATAATGGAGAAAGTACTGAATTATTATTGACAGATGATATCATCAGACCTATTACAGAAGACACTGTAAATGGGGCAAATAATGCTAAAGTCAATTATACAGTAATCGTTAGTGATAAGGAAACTGGCAGTCTTTTAGGTGAGGCTTCAATAACTCCAAATGTATTATATAATGGTAACCTTGGTAAGGACTTGGCTTATCCTGCTGGAACTATCGAATCCTTTAATAATGTCACTGTTAATGGTGGTGTCATCATTGAAACTTTAGCTGATTCCACTTATCTTGGTTCTAAAACCACTAATCGTACTGATGTTTGGACTGTAAATGTTCCTTCTGATGCTGCATTTGCTAACGCTTATGTTTATGTTGCTTACAATTGGGATAAGACCAATGGAACTGTTCCTGTTTGGACCACTACATTCAATGGTGCAAGCCTTAGTCCTGTTGCAAGCTATAGGGACCAATCCAACCTTGGTACCTATGGTAAATATGGATACGGATTAGTCATTTATGATGTTGCTGACCTTATTAAGGCTGGTGAAAACAGCTTTGTATTGAATAAAGAAGATGGTATGACTGCTGTTTATCCAAGCACTCTTGTAGCGTTATACAATGTGACTGAATCTGATACCTTAACTACTGTTTACATGTACAATGGTGCTGACTTATTGTCCAATGCTAATAACTTTGACGGCAGACTCGTTGCAAGTGATTCTCTATTGACTGTAGAGAATATTGAAGATATTAAAGGTGCTGAACTTTATGTCTTTGCTGCAAGCGCTCAAACTGGTGAAGGTAACATAATTGTAAATGGTGAAGAATTTGCTAATGTCTGGAATGGTAGCAGTAACTCTGTTGATGCATATATGATTGATTTAACTGATTCCATTAAGGAATCCAATGCTGTATCATTTGTTGCTACAGGTTCTACCATTTTAGCTCTTGAGCAAGTTGTTGTTGTTGAGAAATCCAATCCTTATGCTAAGGCAAGCTTAAGCTCTGAATATTCTAACTCTGCATTTGCAGGTACAAATAATGTATTGAAACTTAATTTAACCAATGTTGCAAGCGATTGCGATACTCTTGTAGTTGACTTCTATGTTGACGGCAAAAAGGTTAACAGCACTGAAATTGCTATTGATTACTTAGATAGCAAAGAATTGCTATTGGTTGATGATACTATCAGACCTGTTACTGCTGATACAGTTAACGGTGCAGATAATGCTGTAGTCAATTACACTGTAATTGTTTCTGATAAGGCTACAGGTGATGTATTAGCTGAAGCTACCATTACTCCTAAAGTATTATATAATGGTAATCTTGGTAAGGACTTGGCTTATCCTGCTGGAACTATCGAATCCTTTAATAATGTCA
>NZ_CALCYR010000010.1 GCF_937906425.1 uncultured Methanobrevibacter sp.
ATAAAACTATTAAATTAATTAAATTTCTTTTTAAAAGATTAAAATTATTTTAAATTATTTTAAACTTTTTTAAGAGACTTAAACATTTTTTTAAAAACTTTTTTTATTATTTGATATTATGTTTTTTAATAGAAAAAATAAGGTTTCCAAACAAGAGCTTAAAAGGAAGGAAATCAAGAGATTAAGCTCTCCAATATCATACAAGGATAAAAGAGCATATGATATTGAAGGAAATAGGGTTCCATATAGAAGAAAAAACCTGTTTAAAAAGGAATATATTTTAGAGCCTAAAAAGGACATTCTTAGTGATGATGAGGTTTTAAGATATGCCAAGGAGTCTAAATTAGCTTCAAAAATCCGTCTTAAAATGGGCATTGCCAAGTTTAGCGATAAGCTTAGGGTTTATGCTACAAGAATTAGAAACATGTGGCTTTTTGGAATAATTGGATTCTTTGGATTGGCAGGATATGGGATAACTTACCGTGTTTTTTCCATCTTTTTCATTGCATTGCTTCTTCTTGTCTTTTTAATTTATTATACATTTCATATTTTCCTTTTAAAAGATCATACAGATTACAAGTATCTGAATGAAATGAATAATAAAGAGGATTCTGGTGTAATTGAAGGTGAATTTAGGGAAAAAGAGTATGGTGAAGTGAAAGACAAAAAGAGGAAAGATTCAAGTGATGGCTTTGAGATTAGAGAAAAGGATTTGGAAAACTCAAGAACTCAAAAGTTCTATCAAAATTATAAATCCAGAATAAACACATTAAGTGAGGAATATAAGAAAAAGGAAACAACTGCAGTTGATTTAATCAATAAAAGGTTTAAGCCACCCCAATTAACAAATGACAGATTTATTAATTTGGTAAATAGCACTACAGAATTATTCAATAATCAGGCAGAAGCTGCATTAAATATGATTGATTTGGCAAATGAACCATCTTTATTGATTGAGGATGAATTGAGAGAGAAAATACAATTATTGAAAACAATCATTGCCAAAATGGATGAATTGAATAATGAATTAATTATTAACATAAATAATGTTGAGATTGAATCAAATAATGAATCCTTAGAGTTTATTAGCGAAATGGAAGATGCAATAGCTTCCATTAAAGATTATAAACTATGATTTTTATGATTATTAATAATTAAAAATAGAGTTTTTTAATTGTTTTAAAAAAATAAAAAGCGTATTTAATGATTAAAATTAGTTTTTAAAAATCTTATAAGGGATAATAAGATTTTTTAAGGAATAAAATAATTTAAATTTAAAAAAATAATAAAATTATTTAAGAATTGGTAAAAGGTATTCAATATTAGTCTCAATTGAACTATTTACATCATCTATGTCTTCCACTAACCATAGGAAGAAAATTCCATAAATGTTTGATTTAATGAAAAAGACAATCTTTTCTAAATTGATGTCCTTATTGATTTCATCATTTTCAATACCTATTCTAATGATTTTTTCAACTATTTCAGTAAATTTCTCATTGTATTTTCTAAAATAGCTTTGTTCCTTTTCATATTTTTGCTGTCCTTCAAAGGTTAATAAAATCATCTTTTTAAATGCAATATTATCAATACTGATGTCATTATAGGAAATATATGAATTGTCTTCCTTTAAACCTAATACTCTATGATAAAATTCATTTAAATTGGATAATAAGTCATTGCTTAGTTTAACAGTATCAAGTTGATTTAAAAACATATCAATAATGTATCTGTTTAATACACATTGGATTAATTGATCCTTGTCTTCAAAATAGTAATAAATTGAACCGTATCCTACCTGTGATTCCTTAACTATTTCAGACAATGAAACTTCAATATAGCCCTTTTTTAGCAATAATCTAAAGGTAGATTCCATAATTTTATCTTTAGTACTCATATTCTTTACCACGTTATTGATATATTTAATTTTTTTATTAATTTTATAAAAAGGTTTCTAATGTATGAAATCATTTTTTCTTATTAATTCAATTAGAAATCATTTTTCTTCTTTTTTCTTATTAATTCAATTAGAAATCATTTTTCTTCTTTTTTCTTAATAATTTTCTATTAAATCATTTTTTCTTCTTTTTTCTTATTGGATTTTTTCATTGAAATTTATCATGGATCATGAAGATATTATAAAAATGTTTAAATTAAGCATTGATAATGAAAATTTCTTGAATTTTTTAAAAAAAAATATAAAGTGGCTAGATGGTGAAGCAATTTTATTACAGGATTTTTCTATTTGGTTGACACATTTTTAATAAAAAGGATTAAAATATTAATCACTTTTTATTTTTGATTTATTTATTTATTTTTCGATATTTTTCGATTTATTAATCGATTATTTACTTATCGAAATTGATTCCAGTAATTCTTAATCCTCCATAGTGGGATTTGTACTTAATGTTTAATCCAATAAGCAATGGAGTGATTTTTTCTATTATTCTTGCTTTTTCTAAGATTCCGCAATCAATAGTTTTAATTCCTGGAATTTGGTCGATAATTTCTGCAGCGGTTTCTTTAGCTTCCTTGTCATCTCCTGCAATTAAACAATCACAGTCGATTTCTTCAGGAATATTTCCTAAGTGGGAATTGGAAATATTACAGAAAGCACAAATAACCTTTGCTCCAGTTCCATCTAGAATGGAAGCGGTTCTTTCAGCAGCAGATCCTTCCATGAGGTCAATGAAACGGAATGGTTTTCCGCCAATTGCAGTTTCCAAAGGAACTGTTGCATCCATAACAATTTTGTCGTTACAAAACTCTTTAATACCTTCAAGAGTTGGTTTTTGAGCAGCCAATGGTACGGTGATGATTAATACATCCCCTTCTTTTGCTGCATCTTCATTAGCCATACCGCACAAATTTGATAAGTCGTAATCTGCTAAATCTTCTTTAGCTTTTGCTACAACTTCCAATGCTTTTTCTTCTTTTCTTGAACCTACAATTACATCAAGACCTGCAATAGCTAATCTTTCTGCAATTCCAAGTCCTTGAGGTCCAGTACCTCCTATGACACTAATTTTCATTTATTTCACCCATTTTTAAGATTTTTCAAGAAATTTAATTCTTGATTTTTAAATTTTAGCTTATATTTTAAAAAATTTTTTTGGTTGAGAGAATTTAATTTATAATTATAAATTAAAAATAATTTTGAGAGTTTTCTTTTTTAAAAAATTAAATAATTTTGAGAGTTTTCTTTTTTAAAAAATTATATAATTTTGAGAGTTTTCTTTTTTAAAAAATTAAATAATTCTTATGAGTTAATTATTTAAATTTTATAGAAAAATATAAGATGAGAATAAAATAATTATTCTCATCCTTAGGAATTCCTTAAGAATCTAATTAATCTTCATTTTCAGGCATGAATACTGCAGGTTTAATTAAATCCCTTGGTTTTTCTGCCATAACCTTAAAAGCATCCTCGATTTTGTCAAATCCTTCAAATCTGTAGTTAATAAGTTTTGAAGGGTCGACTCTACCAGTTTGAATAAGATTTAACATCTTTTTCATTCTTAATGCTCCGCCAGGACAAAATCCTCCTCTAATGGTTACATCTCCCATTCCTAATCCCCAATCAAGAGCAGGGATGTCGAATTGATCTCTTGCATCATATGCAATAATGTTACCAATACCGCCATTAGGTTTTACAAGCTGTAAAGCTTCATTCATGGATCTAGGACTTCCGCCGGCAACAATTGCACGGTCGACTTGTCCGCCTTCCTTTTCAAGAATTTGATCTACAGTATTGCCGTCCTTATAGCTGATAATATCTGTTGCACCGTATTCCAATGCTAAATCTGCACAGTTTTTACGTGTTCCGATAGCATATATTCTGCCTGCACCCAATAATCTGGCACCAGCAACAGCCATCAATCCTACTGGACCGATACCGAATACAACAACGGAATCTCCTACCTGAATTCCTGCCATTTCAGCACCGTAAATACCTGTACTCATCATGTCTGTTGTCATTAATGCAGCTTCAACAGAAACATCATCAGGTAAAATTACAAGGTTAGCATCTGCATTGTTTACTGAGTAGTATTCTGCAAATACTCCGTCCTTTTGAAGTAAGAATTTGAAACTGCTCATGATTGTACCATTGTCGTGTGCATTGTTTCCTTTTGCTTGCACTCCAAGTTCATTCCAGTCCGGAGTGTCACAAGGAACTACTACACGGTCACCAGGTTTGAAATTTTTAACAAATTCACCGACTTCAACAACAATACCAACGGATTCATGTCCAATGATTCTGCCTGTAATGTCGGCTCCACTACCTTCTGCAAGGTGAACATCAGAGGTACATGGCGCTACAGCTATAGGTTTGAGTAATGCATCAAAAGGTCCAATTTCAGGAATGTCCTTTTCAATCCATCCTGTTTCATTGATTTTTATTACTCCATAACCTTTCATTTTATCACTTCTTGATTAATCTGGGAATCTAAATGATGGTCCATCCACCGTCTACGTGAACAAGTTGTCCTGTGGTGAAACTGGATGCATCTGATGCAAAGTAAATTGCAATTCCGTCAAGTTCTCCAGGTTTACCCCATCTTTCCATTGGGCAGTATGCATTAATTACTTGATCAAATCCATCATCTGCTTTTAAGTCTGCGGTTAATTCAGATTCAAAGTAAGCAGGTCCGATTGCATTTACGGTAATGTTGTATGGGGCCCATTCAGCTGCTAAAAGTTTGGTTAAGTTTAATACTCCTCCTTTAGCTGCAGTGTATCCAGCAAGTCCACCGTTTTTAATAGCTACAGTGGAGTGGATGGAACCCATGTTAATGATTTTACCATAGTTTTGTTTTACCATGTATTCACCAGCTGCCTTACAACAGTAGTAAACACCGGTTAAGTCAATAGCAATGTCTAAGTCCCATTCTTTAGGGTCTTGTTCTACAACAGGTCCAATGTAACCTCTACCTGCACAGTTTACTAAAATATCAATTCTTTCGTATTCATCTACAATGTTTTTCATAGATTCAGCTACATTATCATAATCAGTTACATCAGTAACTTGATATGAAGCTTCGACACCATATTTTTCTTTTAAAGTTGCAACATTTTCTTTAAGTCTTTCTTCACGTCTTGCAAGCAATACGACTTTTGCGCCTTGGTCAGCATATGCTTCTGCAATTTGGAAACCTAAACCAGATGATCCTCCGGTAATTACTGCAATTTTGTCTTTAATATCGAAATAGTTTTTCATTTTAATTGCTCCATAAATTTTTTCCAATAGTGTCTTTTTTGAATTGAACTTATTGGTGATTAATGATTTATAACTTATTGCTTATAAGTTTATTGATTAATCAATCAATATATAAAGTTTATATACTATGAAAATTTTCTTTGATTAATCAATCAATAGCTTGTTTTTTTATATTCTAAAAATCATTTATGAATATTAAAAATAGTTGAATATTTTATAAAAAAATAATATTTTTATTAGATATTGTTTATTTATATATTTATTATGGAAATTTTGTTTAAAAATTAGACTTTTTTATCATATTTCTTATGCAAATTTTGTTAAAAAATGGATTTTTTATCATATTTTATAAATAATTATTTAATTCATTAATTTTCTTTAATTTAATTCATAAATTTTTTTTAAAAATATAATTTAATTTATATACAAAATTGAAAGCTTTATATATGAGCAATGTTTATTATAAGTAAAGTCAATTAATTTTAAAGATCTTAATTGATTTATTATTTAATTTGTATTTAATTAAAATCAGATAAATTTTAATTTGT
>NZ_CALCYR010000011.1 GCF_937906425.1 uncultured Methanobrevibacter sp.
AATAAAAATTAATAAAAATTAATAAAAATTAATTAAAATTAATTAAAATTAAAAATAAATAATTAAAATTAATAGAAATTAATAAAAATTAATTAAAATTATTTAAAATTAATTAAAATTAATTAAAATTAATAAAAAAGAACAATAAACTAAAAAATTAAAACTTAAAATAATAAAAATAATTTGATTAAATAAAAAAAGAAAAAATAATAAACTTAAAAAAGTTTATTATAAAATTCCATTAACTTATATTTCTACTGCTTCTCCGCCAGCTTCTTCTATTTTTTCAATAGCAGCTTCTGAGAAAGCAGGAGATTTAACAACAATAGGAATGTCCAAGGAACCAGTAGCTAAAACTTTATTGTAACCTAATTCAGTTACGTCAATAACAATTACGTCATCTTCGTCTTTGGTAGCGATTCCTTTTTCAAGGAACTCTTCAGCCTTGTCATTCAAGAAGTTTAAGTTAACAGGATATGATTTGTGGATAGTTTTTTGAGGTCTTTTGAAACCGTGTTTACCGAAGTAATTCTTGTTTACGATTACAGTGGTAGACCAGTGGTGTTTTCCAGCTCCAGCTTTACCTTTACCACCTTTGTTACCAGCACCTCTTCTCCTTTTGACAGAGCCTCCACCATTAGATCTGGAACCTCTCATCTTATTGATTTTTTTAGTTTTTCTAATCATACAAACCACCCTTAAGCCATTCTTTTTGCAAGATTATTAATATCTTCGCCTCTGTAACCTAAGGATCCACCTTCATTTACAGAATGTCTAATTCCTTCATATCCTTTTCTAGGAGGGTGAAGACGGAATACAGGTTTCATATTAATATCTTGAGCTTTGATTTCAGCGCTCATTAATGCATTAGCCAATTCTTCAAAAGTAGAGTAATCAGTGTTTTCCTTTAAGTATTCTTCAGTAATACGGTCTCCACCGACTAATCTTCCTCTCTTTTCAATAAGCTCTGTAACAGTTTCTACATCAACTTCTCCCCAAGTGATGTAATCTTTTGCTTTTTGAAGCATACCTTTGTAACTTGGGTTTTCTTCAACCAATACAGCATGACTGATTTTATGAAGTCTTAACATTTCTAAAGTACTAGCAATGCTTTGAATAACACCAGTAGTACCTCTTACTCTAATAACCAAATACATGATACCACCGTTTATTGAATTACTCCCATATTTTTAAGGTCTTGTTCACTGGCCTTCATTCTGCTTGCTTCCTTAAGTGCTTCAAAGACTGCATTAGCAAAGTTTACGGTAGTTTGGGTTTGACCGCTTGCTTGAGACCATACATCCTTAATACCGGCAAGGGAAAGGATAGTTTTACCTACATCACCAATAGCTAATCCTACACCTGCAGGAGCCGGCCTTAAGGTTACGTTTACACTGCTTGCCTTACCTGTTACCTTGAATGGAACTGTGTGTTGTCTTCCACAGACACAACCCCAGTCTCCACAGCCTCTTCTTACTTTAATAATGTTATATTTAGCATTATCTACAGCTTTTCTGATAGCAGGACCTACTTCTCTAGCCTTGCCTTGTCCTAAACCTACGTAACCGTTTTTGTTACCTACAGCAACAATTACTCTAAAGTTAACTTTTCTACCAGATTTGTGCATTCTTTGAACTAAGTTTACGTCCATGACTTCTTCTTCCAAGTCAGGAAGCAATGCATCAACAATTTCCAATTCCATTATAGGGAGACCTTTTTCAAAAATTTCATCGATATCGGTTACAATACCGTCTTTAACATCTTGACCTAATTTGGTTTTAGGTTCCCATTCATCCATATTAAAGCTCATACTTCAGCCTCATCAATTTTATTTTTAATCTCTTCAAAGTGTTGAGGTAAATCAGTAGGTTGAAGACCTCTTGCTAAATATTGAGAGAATTTTTTATTAAGTTCATCTTCATCAAGTAATTCTGCATATTCTGCAATGTGTTCACCGTTAATTCTATCTTCACCAGGAATGATAGATTCACCATAAGGAACTTCTAAACCAGCATCTGCTGCACCTTTTACAGCTGCAAATACTTTGGATCCTTTAATAGGAGATTTTAAACCAATGTCTGCAATAGCATATTCAACACCTGCAGCAACAGCTTTTTTACCACATAAGTATGCAGTTAAATAAACAGCACTAGTGTTTTTATTTCCTGCTAACCAACCTAATTTATTTAATTCTTTACTGTGAGCTGATACAACGGTTTCGTCTCCGTTTTTACCAACGTTAATAACTTGAACAATTACATTAGCATTAGAAATTCTTACAACTAATCTGGATTTATTTACATCGACTAATTTCATTCTAGCGGCATAGTCAGTTTTACCTTCTCTTCTTCTTCTGAATGCCACTTTATAATTTGATCCGCTTGCCAAGTCCATTCCTCCTATTTAATTAAATCATGGTCTCTTGCGTAAGTTTTCATGTAAGATTTACTTCTGAAAGCTCCACCTTTTGCCATCTTGTATAATTTACGGTAGGTAGTAGGGTCAATTTCACCAGCGTCTCTCATTTCTTTTAAGTCAGTTCTTAAAGCACGGATAGTTTTCATCCAAACTTGTTTTTTAGGAGTACGAGCGTTTTTAGCTCCTTTAACACTACCTCTTCCTTTACGTTTACCTTTTTTCTTTTGCTCTTTGATTTTTTTAGATCTGTAGCTACTAATACCAGTTTGTGGTCTAGCTTTAATAATACCTTGATCTATAAGTTGTCTAACACCGTCTCTTGTGATAGCTCTAGAAACTTCTTCTACTTGTTCTGGGTCTATCCATACACGGTTTACTCCAACTTTAAGTATACTAGCAGCTAATCTTCTTTGTGTAGTAAGATTCATTAATAATCCTCCATTTTAGTTAGCTGATAAACTTGAATATAAAATTTCTTCAAGTTTCCCTTCAATTTTAACTTTATTAATTTAATTTTTAGCTCTTAATAAGAAAATGGATTCCTAAACCCATACAAATGGATTTCCAGGTTTTTAAAATTTAAAATCCTAATCTGATTAATTTTAATTAATTAATATTAAAATTTAAAATATAAAATTTTAATTTTTTTTTAATTTAAAAACCAAAATATTATGCAAATAATATTTATTAATAATTTCTTTTTCTAAACATATTTCCGATTTACTTAAGTGCGGAAATTGGAATCAAATATTACATAGGTTGTGGCATGAGGTTAAAGACGTATTCAATAATCCCTTACCAACTCTATATAAAGCCCCTAATTTTCCTATAAGTAAGCCTTGTAAACTCATAATTATTATTTTAAATAATAAATATTTAATCAAATTTAAATTAAATTTCTACAAATTTAAGGAAATGAAAAAACTTCATGTTTAATCATCTAATAATGAAAAATTCAAAATTTTTCAAATTTTTTTAATACAAATAAAATATTTTTTTTATCTTAAACCAAATTAACTTTCAAAACATCTTAAGTTTAAAAATGTCTAAAACATTAATTCCAAATTTTCTCATAAAGCATCCCAGTTTCTAGAATGCCTAATCAATTTCAATTTCATTCGATCTTGAAATTAAATTTGTTTGTTTAAAACTTTAATTCCTAATTCTGATGCTTTTTCCAACATCAATTGTTTTTTACGTTTACCAATAGAAGCACTGATTCTTGCAGCTTCAGTTTCGCTGTCAATAGCTTCTAATTCTTTCATGTTGTGAACAAGAACATCTTTGTATCCAGATGGATGTAAGTATCTAGTTGCTCTAGGAGTACGATAACCAATGGATGGCATTGCAGGTTTTCCTGCTTCGTATCTTCTCATTTTACTAGTTTTACCTCTTGGACGTCTCCATTTGGTACCTAATTTTTTATAACGAGCATATTCTTGTCTTTTAAATTGTTTACTCATTAAAATCACCATATAACTATTAATTCATAAACTACCAAATTATTCTCTGCTGGTTAAGTAAATACCATCTTGGAATACTCTAGGGTCTTTTCCTCTGATTTTAGTAGCTTGCTCTAAGTTAGCCATAGTTTGTCCGACATCTTCCTTGTTAATACCGGTAATGATTACTTCATCACCTTTAACTTGAACTTTAGCATCTCCAACAATTTTTGCAGATCTAGGATGTCTTTCACCGATAAAGTTTTCAATGCTTACCTTATCCCCTTGAGCCTTTACGGTCATTGGAAAGTGAGCGAATACGATTTTCATATGATAAGTGAAACCATCTGTTACACCGGTAATCATATTTTGAATGTGAGCTCTTGTAGTTCCAATCATGGATTTATCCTTTTTCTTAGGGAATGCAGTTTCAAGAACAATAAGATTATCTTCTTTTGTAATAGTTACATTAGGATAAGTAAATTTTCTAGAAGTTTCACCGTTAGGTCCTTTTACAGAAACTTCATCACCAATTATAACTTCAACGCCTTCAGGGATTTCAATTTCTTCCCTTATAGCTGCAGCTAATACCATATTTAATCACCTAATACATGTAAGCCAACAAACGTCCGCCGATACCTCTTTCCTTAGCTTCCCTGTGGGTCATAATACCTTCAGGAGTGGTTACAATCAAGATACCGAAATTCTTTGCCGGCAAATATCTTTTCTCAAATTTCTCGAATTCATCTTTCTTTACAGCATGACGAGGCTTGATTACACCACATTGGTTGATGTTACCTTCCAATTCAACTTGGAATTTTCCAGCCCTGTTGTCATCTATAAATTCAAATTCACCTATATAATTCTCTTTTTGCATGGTGCTTAAAACACGTCCAATTAATTTGGATGCAGGAGAAATAATACAGCTGTCATTTACTTGACGTTCATTATTTCTGATGTTTGTTAAAGCATCTGCAAGAGGATCCATAAGAGTCATAATAGTCACCTTTTCTAATTGTATTTTTTAAATCCTATTTTAGGAGCAATTTCTCTAAAACATTGCCTGCATAAGTTGAGTCCATATCTGCTGATCATAGCAGAGTGGTCTCCACAACGGCTACATTTTTTTGCTGCTTTTCCATATTTTCTTGGCAACATAATCACCTTTATCAACAATAATATATCAGTTAGTATTCCTCTTCAGCAATAGTAACTTGGAAGTTTTCTTCCATAAATTTCATGGTTTCTTCAGGAGTGATTCTGTGTCTTTTTGGAATAGATTTCTTCTGGATTTTTCTTCTTTTAATCCTGTAACCTGGTTTTTCAAAGGTAATGGATAAGTTCATACCGAAAATACCAATGTCAGGGTCATATCTCATTCCAGGAATATCAATATGTTCTCTAATACCGAAAGAAACGTTACCTTGTGCATCAAATTGACTAGGTCTTAATTTATTATTAATACCGTCTAAAACCATTTTGATTGCTTTTTCAGCTCTTTCTCCACGGAGAGTTACCTTACAAGCAATAGGTTGTCTTTTTCTAATACCGAATTCAGGATTTGTAACCTTGGAATAGGTTTTGACAGGTTGTTGACCAGTCATGTTTTCCAAAAGGGTCATAGCTCTGGATAATTTTTCACCAGCTTCACCGACACCGATGTTGATGGTAGCCTTTGCTATAACTACTTCATTCATTGGGTTCATTGATTAACCTCCAATAAGTCAATAGCAGGTTCATCATTACCAATAACAAATGCATACTCTTTTAAAGTTAAGAAAGTATCGTTATTAGCCTTTTCAATAATTACGGTATTTGGTTTGGAAGATTTGTCTACAATTACCTCTTTAACCTTACCTAATTCACCGGTGTGTTTACCCCCTGTAACAAGTACGGTTGAACCTTCACCGAAAGCAAAGTTTTCCTTGATTTCCTGTTCAGGAATGCCTAAACAGATTACATCAAATGAAGAGTAACTATCTTCTTCAACAATTACATTTCTACCATCGTGGAGATTTAATTGGGTTTTTCCACCTTTGATAGTAGATTTGTTTAAAATTTTAGCTAATTTGTATTCTGCATCTTCTCCAGAAACAGGGTGTAAAGTTAATCTTCCTTTAGTGTCTAAAAGGATTCTGTAATTTTCACCGGTTTTTGGAATAGATAAAACATCCATAAATCCTACAGGGAATTTATAATCTTTTTTAGCTCTTCCATCAATTAAAACATTACCAGTATTGATTAATCTTTTTGCTTCTCTTGAGTTATCCGCGATTTTCAAGATATCTCTGATAATAACAAGTAAAGGTAATGAATCTTCAATTGCGTGAGAACCTGGAGCAGGCTTTACTGTCCAAGTGTCTTCTTTTGGATGAATAGGCCAACTTTTAGGTGCTTTGAATCTTTTAAGATGCTTTCTAGATCCCATTTTTGCCATTTTATTCCTCCTTATAATCTTCTCTCATCGTCTAAATCAGCTTCAATAATCATCAAGTTGGATGGATGAATAGGAAGCAATACAGCGTTTCCGTCAGGTTTGCTTAATGTAACGCCTTCAACGGTAACCTTGTATCTTTTAGCATCAACAGCTTCAACTTTTCCTTCGTGACCCTTAAAGTCTCCACGTACAACTTGAACTTTGTCTCCCACTTTAATAGGTAAAGATCTTTTACCAATATCTGCTCTTAAATCCTTGCTTAAATTAGCACTCATGATTTTACGACGGATGTGTAAAGGAGCAGTGTAGAGAGCTTTTCTTTGTTTTCTTGGTTGAATTGACATTTAATCACCATAAACTTATATTAAAATGCTTGCAGCACTACCTACACTAGGCCATTTGTCAGCTGCTTCCTTAGCAACAGGTCCTCTGATTTCAGAACCTTTCAATAGACCTTCAGGAGTAATGATAACTGCAGCGTTATCTTCGAATTTTACACGAAGACCATCAGCACGTCTAAATTCTTTTTTCTGCCTTACAACTACAGCGTTTACAACTTCTCTTCTCATGTCAGCAGTTCCTTTCTTAACTGAAGCGACAACCATGTCACCTACACCAGCTACGTCAAGTCTCCTGCGAACACCCTTAAAACCTTTTACGGAAATGATTTCGATTTCACGGGCACCGGTGTTATCGACACATTGAAGTCTAGCGCCAATAGGCAAAGCTTTGGTTACACTAGATGTAGTAGGTTTCATTTTAATTATCTCCTTTTACTTCAACTAAAACAAAGTGTTTAGTTTTACTTAAAGGTCTGCATTCTGCAATTTTTACAGAGTCACCGATTTCAACATCAAGACAATCAGGTTTGTGAACATTAATTCTTGATTTCCTCTTTTCATATCTTTCATATTTTCTAATGAACTTGTAGAAACTACGTTCTACAGTAATAGTCCTTTCTGCTTTATTTGTAGTAACAACTCCTTCAAGGACTTGTCCTCTAACAGATAATTTACCATGGAAAGGGCAGTTAGGATCATCACATTTAGTTTCTGGTTCCTTAACATTAAGACCAACCATTTTATCACCATTAAATTTTTTTATATCTTTTCTTTATCCTATCTTCAGGACGATTCAACAATATTTTACCATCAATTTCAACTATGGTTCCATCCGGAACCTTGAATTGAAATATAGAAACATCTTTCTGAATTAACTTTGTATTTTTATGATTAGAACTTAAATTTTTATTTAAATCTTTTTTATTCAAGTCAGAACCTTTTTTATTCAAATCAGAATCTTTATTCAAGTCAGAACATTTTCCATTCAAATCAGAATTTAAACTTGAATCTTCATTCAAATCAAATTTTTGTTCAATCAATAAGGTATTCCTTGTTTCATCAACAACAATACCGCTAAGTCCAATTAAAGATTTATTCAAACTGTCAACAACTTTAAGTTCCAATCCAATTAATTCATGATAGAATATATTCTTAAAGCTTATCATTCTAAGCCTCTGTATGTGAATTAAAGATCAAACTTAAATTAACGTCTTCTTCTCTTATTGTATTTTTTATCAGAATCTCTGATTTCAATAGTGTCGGAAGAGAATCCCAATTCAGATAAAACCTCTTTAACTCTTACCTTATGGTCTCCTTGAAGTTCAATTTGACCCTTTTTGGCGGTACCGCCACAGGCACATTTAGCCTTAAGAGTTTTAGTAAGTTCCTTAATATCTATATCATGTTCATCTATTCCTTCGACAATAGTCATAAGTTTTCCAAATCTTCTTCTAACTGTATATACTTTTACAGCTTGTACTTCCCTAGCGATTTCCTCACAAACACAAAGTTCCTCAGGAAGCCCACATACATCACAGATTTTTGACATTTAATTCTCCTTCTGTTTTTGGTTCATAATTGTAAGAACACGAGCAATAGTCCTTTTGAGTTCTCTAATTTTTCCAGGATTTTCATTAATTCCTGCAGCAGCACTTTTGGAAACGTTTTTAGCTAATTCAGCCTTGAGTTCCACCAATTTTTCCTCGATGTCCTCAATTTCCATTTCCCAAATTTCCTTACTTCTTAAAATTGCCATTATTTCAACTCACTAAAAGTAAATTAATATTTTCTAAGACCATAATTTTTGAAATAAAATTATAATTAAAATTAATTATTAAAATTAATTATTAAAATTAATTATTAAAATTAATTATTAAAATTAAAAATCTTAGAATAATATTATCTATTCTTCATCTTCCTCAGTAGTTGCTTCAAGTTCTTCAAGATCCTCTTCAATCTCTTCGACTTCCTCAATTTCCTCAAGTTCATCTTCGATTTCTTCAAGATCTTCTTCAACTTCTACAATTTCCTCTTCGATTTCCCCTTCAGGTTCATCTTCAACTACTTCTACAGTTTCTTCATAAACTGGAGCAACAATATCTACTTTATCAGGTAAGATTGCTTCAGGAGGCATGATTCTAACAACAATACCTAAAACACCAGGTTTTAAAGGTGCAGTTGCAAAACCGACATCTACAAATCTTGTTGCAGGTTCACCACATTTTTTAATGTAACCTTCAGTAAATTTGGCAACAGCAGATCTGGAACCTCTGATCTTACCGGAAATGGTTACTTCAACACCTTGTGCACCGGAATTCATGATTCTGCGAATAGTGGAGTAAGCAACTCTTCTGAAGTGCATACCTCTTTGGAGCATGTTAGCTATTTTGGAAGCCATGATTCTAGCGTTGAGTTCAGGAACATCCACTTCCTTAACTTCAACTTGAGGGTTGTCCAAATTGAATTTGGTCTTAAGACTTTGGGTAATTGCCCTTACGGTTTTTCCACCTCTACCAATTACCATACCAGGTCTTTCAGCATAGACGACAACCATGGTTCCTAAAGGAGTAACCTTAATTTCCATTCCGCCGTAACCTGCTCTTTCAAGTTCTTTTTCTAAGTACTCATCAATACTGTTTCTCATGAGACCTTTTGTAACAAACTCTTTTTCTATCATTATTCAGCCTCCACTAAAACGACTTGAATATGGGTAGTTGGAGTATTGAATGGAGTTACTCTACCAAAAGCTCTTGGTCTAGCTCCTCTGATAACCATACCTCTGTGGGAAGAGATATGTTCAATCTTAAGGTTTTCCACATCCATACCTTTATATTCAGCATTTGCTTCCGCATTTTCAATTACAGTTAAAATAGCTTTGGAAGCCTTTACAGGGTATCTTCCAGCAGCCCAACCTTCCAATCCTTTTCTGTGACCAACATCTCTGTTATGTCTTTTGAAAGGAACAGCCTTTTTCATATCAATAACATCATTTAAGTATGCTTTTGCTGCTACAACATCCATGCCTCTGATTGCACTACAAATCTCAACACAATGTTTTGGAGAAACCTTAAGGGATCTAGCCATAGCACGTGCTGTTTTTGATTCATCAGCATCAGGATTATTATAAGCGTATTTATTCTTAGCCATGATTTAATCTCCTTATTTAAGTGGTACAAACATTGATGATCTAGTAGCACCCATACCAGGGTCTCCGTGTTGAACTCTTTGTCTTGTTGGTGCAAATTCACCGAAGAAACAACCTAACATTTCAGGAGTGAATGTTACTTCTACGAAATCTTTGCCGTTGTAGATTCCGAAAGTGGTACCAACCATTTCAGGAATGACAACCATATCTCTGCAGTGAGTTCTAACAACTACCGGTTTTCCACCTTTCTTATCTTGTTTTTGTAATTTTCTCATTTTATCCAACACAGACTGTTGTTCTGGTAAGAATCCTCTTTTTAAGGATCTTCTTTGTCTTGCTGGTAAAAGTTCAATAAACTCATCCAAGGACATTTCTTTTAATTCCTCGATGGTATAACCTCTATATTTAAATATTTTTCTAGCCAATGACACATCTCCTTAAATCTATCTTCTTTTTCCTGTACGTTTAGCTGCAATTGAACCAACTTTTCTTCCAGGTGGCGCATGTCTTGAAATAGTTGTTGGACGACCTGGGTGTTGTCTGTTACCTCCTCCGTGAGGGTGATCAACAGCGTTCATTGCTACTCCTCTAACAGTCATAGATTTCTTACCTTTAGCTTTAAGGGCATGCCATCTGACACCTGCCTTGAGGTAAGGTTTTTCCTTTCTTCCTCCACCAGCTACTACACCGATACTAGCACGGCATTGTGGGTTAAAGGATTTAAGTTCACCAGATGGTAATTCTACAACAGCTTGAGTTGCATCATGAGTAATTAAAGAAGCATAAGTTCCAGATGATCTTACGAAACGACCACCGTCTCCAGGGGTGTTTTCAATATCGTAGATTGGAGTACCTTCAGGGATTTCAGCAAGAGGCAATGTATTACCGAAACTGATAGGAGCTGAAATACCGCATTCGATATCATCATCGATTTGAATACTTTCAGGAGCTAAAATATGTCTTTTTTCACCATTTTCAAATTTAACCAAAGCGATAGGAGCGGTTCTTGCAGGGTCGTGAATAATGTCTACAACTTTACCTTTAATACTGCCTTCCTTTTCCAAATCATCGTATGCCCTGTATTGGATTTTGTCTTTAAATCTGTGAGAAGCTACACGGTGAGCAGGAGTTCCTCTTCCTCTACGTTGGTGTATCAATCGTTTTCCCATTTTTTAACCTCCTTAGAATACTCCCATCTTGACAGCTACATCTTCAGCCACATTTTCTCCTTCGAGCTTAATGTAAGCCAATTTTAAACCTTTGGAAGTGATGTGAGTATTTACTCTCAATACCTCTTGGTCATATAACTGTTCAAAAGCCTTTTTGATTTGAGCTTTTGTTGACTCTCTGCTAACAATGAAAGCAAGCTCATTGTTTTGGTCAATCATATTCATAGTTTTCTCAGTAACATGAGGTTTAACAATAATTGCATAAGGATCCATAAATATCCACCTTCTTAACTATCTAATAAATTCCTTAAATAACCGCAGTCATTGGAATCTATTGGAATAATCCTCCTAATTTTTCAACAGCGGACTTAGTAAAAATAGTTAACCTGCCAGCATGAGTACCTGGTGCTAATAATTCAGCATTTAAGTTGTCTACAGCAACGATGTCGACACCAGCGTGGTTTCTTGCACCTAATCCAATGCCTTTATCTTCAGCAACGACAACTAAAGGTCCTTTACCGGATTTGTATTTACGTCCTCTTGTTTTTCCTCTACCAGCTCTTATTTTCTTACTGTTTTTAGCCTTGATTACATCATCATAAACACCTAATGCCTTAAAGATTTCACGGGTTTCGCTAGTCTTCTTGACAGTAGCCAATTCATCTTCAACAATTAAAGGCAATTGAGCAAGATTTTCAGTCTTGTGACCTCTGCCTGCAACTAATTCCGGATCGCAGGTAGCTGCAACAGCAGATCTGATTGCAAATCTTCTTTCCTTATTGTTGATTTTTTCATGATGATTCTTTTCAGCTCTAACAGGATGAGCCTTTCTTCCACCGATAGCTTGCGGTACGAATGCTGCTCTAGCACCACTTTTTATTCTTGGCACCATTGCTGCACCTCTACCGGAACCCCAGGATTCTGCAGAAGTTCTTTTACCTGCCATAGGGTCATTACCCCAAGGTTGGATTCTTGCAGATTGAGCGGAAAGAACAGCTCTTTTAATAAGGTCAGGTCTGTATTCTTCATTAAAAATAGCAGGAAGTTCTATTTCTTCTTTAACTTCCCCTTGAATTGAATAAACATTAACTTTCATTTTCTAACCCCATCTATACACCTTGTTTGGAAGCAGTGCTTATGTAATTAATTTGAGGAGCTGCTTCATCAGCTTTCTTAGGTCTGATAGCTTGTCTAAGGATAACTAATCTTTTAGTTGGACCTGGAACAGAGCCTTTTACTAAGACATAGTCGTTTTTAACTAAACCATATCTAATGAATCCGCCTTTAGGATTTACAGCATCCACTTCAGACACGTCTCCGATTTTTAAGACTTTCTTATTGAATTCGGTTCTTTTATGGTATCCCATTTGACCTGCTTGTGCAACAGTCCACATGGTTCTTTCAGGGGACCATGGACCGATTGAACCTACGTGTCTTCCTTTTCCACTTCTCATAGCTTTACCGTATTGAATTCTAATATTCCATCTTTTGACAACCCCTTGGACTCCTTTTCCTTTGGTGGTTGCAATAGCGTCTACATATTGTCCTTCATTAAAGATATCGCTAGCTCTTACTTCTTCACCTAATAAGTCAAGTGCATAATTTAATTTTTCTTCAGCAGAACTTCCACCGAGAGCACACTCGAAAATTTCAGGTTTCTTCTTAGGTACACTAGCCATTTTAGGGTTAGTATGTACTAAAACTCTAACGTCTTCAGTTTTTTCTAAAGCATCTTGTATTTTTGCAATAGCTTCGGATTTATCGTAGTCTTTAGGAAGGGTAATTTTCCTAGAAAGCTCTTCATCCAAATTATCTGCAATTACTTCAGTAATAGCTTTAAGTCCATGTGCAGTTTTTTCGTATGATCTTATACCCATTATAACAAGGGGCGGTACTTCCAAAACAGTTACAGGAGTGAAAACTTCCATTCCGCTGGTTGGAGAATTCTTATCATTGTCTACAACCATTGCATGAGTCATACCAGCTTTATATCCTGCAAGACCCAAGAGTTTTGGTTCTTCATTACTTGGCCAAGCTTTGATTCTTGGAGTTTCTTTAGCTACTCTTTTACGAGGGCTAAATGCCACAGAACCTTTTCTTGGTTGGTGATGTCTTACCATTAAATACCTCCGTTTTATTTAAAATTTCCTATAATTAATCAGTTTAAAGATTTAAAAATATTTTTTATAATTAAATCCATACACAATCTTTCATTATAAATCTGGTTTTAAACCTCTTTATGAAAGATCAAAAAGTTCGATTTACCAATTTGACAAATAAATAATGACATTTAAATTAATTTTAATAAATAAATAAATTAAATTTGAAACTTAATGAATTAAAATTTTAAATAAAAAAATTAAAATTCAGAATAAATAAATTAAAATTCAAAATTAATGAATTAAAATTCAGAATAAATAAATTAAAATTCAAAATTAATGAATTAAAAATTCTGAATTAATGAATTAAATTTAAATTTATAAAACATTAAGAATTAAATTCAAAACTTAATAAATGACATTAAGAATTTAAATCCAAAATTAATAAATCTTAGAATAAATAGCCATATTTCGCTCTTTCAATCAATGTTAAAACTAAACACAACTAAAATTCTACACTGTTTAAACTTATTATTCAATATATAAGCAAATAATTTAGCATACAGTCTACTTTACTAATATCTAGATTGAGCATACAGTCTACTTTAATAAAATCTAGATATAGACCGTAGAGGCAAAAATTAAACAGCATATAAGCTAAATAAGCTAGATAAACATGAAAAACAAGCTCAAACTTGTTTATGATTACTTCTCAAAGATTACAAATAAAGCTGTCTAGACTTTATTATACTTTATAGTGTCTAATTATAAAGCAAATCCTTGAAAGCTAAAGCTAACAATAGCTAAAGCTATAAATAATATCTATATGTTTTTTTAATGTATTTATAAAAATTATGTATTAAACGCTACATAAAAGCGGAAGCTAATAATGAACTATTAGCTTAAAGTATATTGAAAATAGCTAAAGTTGAAATAACCGCTTCTTCAGTCCTTACTGTTTCTGTTCCTTGATTAGGGACAGTATTTAATTTAATATGTTCCCAATTGGAACTTTCCAGATTCTCACTGATTGAAGAATACGGACCTCCGAAAACAATTGCAATATGATTTGATCTTTCCACTTTAGATTTCAATTCATTAAAAATAGTATCTATTGTATCTGCGTACTTTGTAGTTTCAACTACAAAATCGGGATTAACTAATTTTAAGCTATTTTTAAGACCTTTATTTGTAGATAATGTCTTAAATCCCCAGTAAATGTCATCTGGTTCATCAGGTGTGACTATTACCTCTTTAGCAACTTTAGTAATTTTAAATGAAAATATTTTCTTTACTGTAAGCTGCTCTTTGCAAAACGCTAACTTATCCATACCTATATCTACAAAGGTACCTTTCTTGTTCCTTTTGACAGTAAACCCTTGCCTATAGTCCCCTAATTCCGGTTCGGAAGTAGGATGATGAGGCACTCTTAAAGGAGGCAAAATTCCAACATGTCTTAATTCAGATTTAATCGGAATAGCCTGTTTTCTAAGATATTGGGGAGTATCCATATAAGAAAGAACTTCTGCTATGAAATCTCCGTCCTCTGTCTGTTCACTATCTGGAATTGAAAGATCTTTATAAACAACGACTTCATCTACCTCAAACAGAGCTAAAGCCCTACCAATTAATCCAACTTTTGAAGTTTTTAATTTTAAGTCCTTAGTTTCTGCTAAAAATGAATTCGGTATAAAGACTGATACTTTATTATTTTGCATATTTATAATTATATTAAAATCTATATATAAACATTTTGATTAATCAAGTATTAGCCTGAAAAAGAGCACTAAAACCGAATTATTCAGTAGTAAAAATATAAAAAAATAATTAAAAAAGAATTTTATTAATCATAACCCCAGTTTATAGCATTTATAAATCAAGAGACTTTTATTAATCAATAATTTTTGATCATTAATAATTTCATAAAATTATCATAAAATTATCATAAGATTTGAAAATCATCTAAAATCATCTAGATTATCCTAAGCATCATAATAAAATAATAATAATAAAATAATATTAAAATAATATTAAAATAACGTCATAATTATGATAATAATCTATGACAATAATCTTTCATTAATTAATAAAGTATTGACCTATTGAATCAATAAACAATGATAGCCCTAGCTAAAACATAATAACTACGACTTCAAATATGATATCAAACATCAGACAAATGCTATAATACCATTTTAAATCATGAAAAATAATAAAAAATTTAAAAATTTCTTATAAATTACATAATGTAGACATATAGATTAGTAATATTTAAGAAATTTATTATATATAAATGTTTTGTTAAAATTAAAGAAAAATCTAAATTTTTAAGAAAAAAAGAAAATATTTTCCTAAAATGTAAAATAAACTTTAAAAAAATAGCAAGAAAGTGAGAAAAAATAGAAAAGTTTATAAATAAAAATTTTTAGGCTTGACTAAATTTTTTTCAAAGATCAATATTTTTTAAAATAAGAAACTTTTTAGAAAAACAAGATTTTTAAAAATAACAAATTTTTTAGAAAAAATATTAAAACAGTTAATTTGACTAAAAATACTACTCAAAGTTTTCAATTCTTAAAACAACAACCTTAACCATACGTTGCTCATCAGTGTGAAAGTCATATATTTTAGGAATTGGAAACTTGTATACCAACTTATGACTAACATCTGCTCCAAGATTTCTAACATAATCAATAATATACTCTTCAGCACTGGCCATATGAAATGAGTAAATAATTTCAGCGCTGTTTAATGCAAAGTCAATAAATTTCCTGTCAGCATGCCTTTTTCCCCTCTCCTGAGATCCGAATGGAGGGTTTTGAATAAGGGTGTCAAACTTAAATGAAGCATTACCAAAATCAGTGCCATTAAAACCAATAAGACTATTTAAATTTAGAAGAGTTTTATCATCACTGTCATTTAATAAATCACTTATTGAATTATATGAATTTATGTCTCCAACTATAAAATTTGTATTTGCTACATCCATATGGCTTAGTTTATTTTCGTTAATTAAATCAAAAAAACTTTTTCTTGCCAAATCCACAGATTCCCTATCAATGTCAAGACCTAATGAAAACTTTGCACCCATAAGTGAGGATGCACTTGCAAGGATTCCAGTGCCGCATCCAAGGTCAAGAACGTTAAGGTCCCTGATATCACCCATACCATATGCATTCCATATAAGATCAGATGCTATTACTGCAGGAGTGGAATACTGTTCAAGCTCAACCTTAGGATTTGGATGTTTTGGAATTTTTTCCAAAATCATTTCCAAATGTTTCTTTTTTGAAATTTTCATATAATCACATAAGTTTGATTCTAATTAGAGATTAAAAAATTAATTTCCAATTCTTACTATTATTTTAATTTAACATTAATATTATATTTTTTTTAAGATTAATAATTTTATTAATTTTTATTTTTAATATCCCCCCCTAATTTGA
>NZ_CALCYR010000012.1 GCF_937906425.1 uncultured Methanobrevibacter sp.
TTTTTTTATTTAATTTTACTTTATTTAATTTTACTTTATTTAATTTTACTTTATTTAATTTTACTTTATTTATTTCACTTGTTTTTAAAAATAGTGATTTTTTTATTTCTTAAGCAGTATTTAATTGATTTTTAAAAAAGTGATTTTTTTATTTCTTAAGTAGTAATTTAATTTATTTTTAAAAGCAGTTATTTTTAGTTTTAAATTTAATTTTAAAAAAGAAGAATAAAAATATGAAAATTGTTTTCATACTTTTAATTGAATTCTCAGATTTGATATTTAAATTTTATTTAAATCTTTCTTGTTTTTAGTTTTTCTTGGATTTAGGACCTTTTCTATAACCTAAACCGACAATATACATTTCCTTACTTTTATGTCTTGAGGAAGGGGGTTTAGTTGATTTAACTTTTCTAAAGTCTTTTTTAATCTTGTCCAAGAGATTTTTATATTCTTCGCCCTGGAAAACTTTTATAACAAGGTTTCCTTCTGTTGCAAGGATATTGTCAGCTATTTCCAACACTGTTTCAGCCAAATCAATGGATCTTAAATGGTCAAGGTTCTTAATTCCGGTTAATGAAGGTGATGCGTCTGATATTAGAACGTCGGCCTTGCCATTTGCAAGTTCCATAATCTTGTCTTGAACTATCTCTTTTGTAAAATCTCCTCTGATTCCATAGAAGTTCTCTTCAGGGAATGGTTTGATTCTGTTTAAATCAACTCCAATAACGATTCCCTCTTCTCCAACTCTTTCTAAAGCAACTTGTGACCATCCTCCAGGTGCTGCACCTAAATCAACAACTGTATTTGCTTCCTTGATGATTTTATATTTTTTATTCAATTGCTTAAGTTTAAATGAAGCTCTTGACCTATATTCTTCGCTTTTCGCTCTTTTATAATAAGGGTCCTTTTTCTTTTCCACTTGCCATCTGCTTCCCATATTCTCACCCCTTAATCCTTTTTCTCTTTTTTGGCCTTTTCTTCAAAGAAATTTAAAGCTGAACAAACTGGATTTCCAGTTTTTATAAATTCTATTTCAATATTGTTTCCATTTATTTCCAAGATTGCCACTGAGGGATCTGATAATCTCGGATTTGTAGGACTTCCCGGATTGATTAGTATTGTGTCCTTAATCTTTTCTAGCTGTGCAATGTGGGAATGTCCGCTTACAAGAATGTCAACACCCATTTCAAGCGCCTTATAGTATAATTGCTGTGTATCTCCTCTCGGATAAACCTCTCCATGGACGATACCTATCTTTTTATTTTCCACTTCAATGACTTTTGAAGCTTCCAAATCCAATTCACCAATTACTCTGTCCATATTTCCTTCAATTGCATGTATTGGTGCAATTTCCCCCAAATCATCCAGAACACTTTGGCTTGTAATGTCTCCAGCATGCAAGATTAAATCCACATCTTCAAATGCATCAAAAACGGTTTGTGGAAGTTTAATTCTTCTGTCCGGAATATGAGTATCTGATATTAGTCCTATTTTCATTTTTTTCACTTAATCGTAAATTTATTTATCATTATTATTTTCTTTATTTTATTGTTAATAAATTTAAAGTTTGGTGGCTTTTATTATTTAATTTTTCTTATTTTTCTTATTTTTTCTTATTTTAAATAATTTTTTTATTTTTATTTTTATTTTTATTTTAATTCATTATTTTTCTTATTTAATTGTTCTTTTTATTTTATTTTTATTTTAATTCTTTTTTTAAATACTTAACTCGTTTTTCTTTTACACATTTTAAATGATTCTTAAAATTTGGCTTTTTTTATACAAAAATGAATGAAAAAGCAATAATTATTATCTTTTTTAGAATTATTAATAATAAAACTTTTAAGTTTATAAAAATATATTTATAAATACTCATAAGTTAATGAATTATTTTTTCAGGAGATTAAAAATGGGACAAGTAAGTAAAGAAAAAATATTGGAGATTTTGGATGGATATGATAAGGAAAACATAACCATTGCAACTTTAGGTAGTCACACTTCCTTGCATATCCTTAACGGTGCTAAAGAAGAGGGTTTCAGAACTGCCATCGTTTGTGAAAAAGGCAGAGAAGTTCCTTATGAACGTTTTGAAGTTGCAGATGAATTTATTATGGTCGATGAATTCAAGGATATTGTAAATGAAGATGTTCAGGAAAAGCTCAGAGCAATGAATGCAATTGTTATTCCTCATGGTTCTTTTGTAGCTTACGCCGGTTTGGATAATGTTGAAGACAAATTCAATGTTCCTATGTTTGGTAATAGGGATATCTTAAGGTGGGAAGCTGAAAGAGATTTAGAAAGACAATTGCTTGTTAATGGTAATATTAGAATTCCTATGAAATATGATGACCCATCCGAGATTGATCGTGCTGTTATGGTTAAATTCCCTGGTGCAAGGGGAGGAAGAGGATACTTTGTAGCTTCATCTCCTGAAGAATTTGACAGTAAAATCGAAGCAATGAAGGAACGTGGATGGATTGAAGATGAAGATGTTGCACAAGCTCACATTGAAGAGTATGTTTCAGGTTGTAACTATTGTATTCACTATTTCTATTCTGCATTGAATGATGAGGTCGAATTGATGGGTATGGACAGCAGGTATGAGTCCAGCATTGATGGATTTGTAAGAATGCCTGCTAAGGATCAATTATCCATTGACATTAGCCCTTCCTATGTTGTAACCGGTAATCACCCTGTTGTAATGAGGGAATCCTTGCTCCCACAAGCATTTGATATCGGTGACAAATTGGTTAAAAGCGCTGCAGAATTAGTAAAACCTGGTCTTAACGGTCCGTTCTGTATTCAAACTCTTGTAAACGATAACCTTGAAGTTGTTGTATTTGAAACCAGTGCAAGAACTGACGGCGGTACAAATACATTTATGGAAGGTTCTTCCTACAGTTACCTTAAATATGGTGAAGGTATGAGTATGGGAAGAAGAGTTGCACGTGAAATTAAAACTGCTTTGGAAAATGGTGGAATTGAAAAGATTATTACATAATCTTTTTTCTTTTTCTTTTTTCTATATTTTATTTTAATTTTTATTTAGCTATTTTTTCTTATTTTAATTATTTTTATTTTAATTTGCTTTTTTTAGCCTTATTTTTATTTTATTCTCATTTTTTATTCTTATTTTATGAATAATTTAATTTTTCTTAAATTTTTTAAAGATAATATTTGTTTTATAGTTTATGAACTAATTTTTTATAAAAATAATTTTTAAAATATTTTA
>NZ_CALCYR010000013.1 GCF_937906425.1 uncultured Methanobrevibacter sp.
AAAAACTAAAAAATATTAAAATTAAGTTAAAATTCTAAAAAAATAATAAAAATAGATTAAAAAAAATTTAAAATTAAAAAAACTTAAAAAAACTAAAAAATATTAAAATTAAGTTAAAATTCTAAAAAAATAATAAAAATAGCTAAAAAATAAAAATAAATAAAAATAAATAAAAATAAATAAAAATAAAAAAATAAAAAAATAAAAGATCTAATCTAAAAAGATTAGAATTTGTCTAAAATTGATTAATATTTGTTAATTAATTAATATTTGTCTAAAAATTAATTAATTAATTATTAATAAAATTAATTAATCACTGATTATTTAATGACCAATTTGCCAGTTGCTGTAACAGAATCCCAATAGGTTCCTCCAGCATACTTTACTGTAAAACTATAAGTCTTTTTAGTGGAAAGACTGATTTTAACACTAGCCACTCCATTTGCATTGGTTTTTGCAGTATATGTTTTCTTATTAACTGTGAAAGTTATTTTCTTGCCGCTAACAAGGTTTCCTACATTGGATGTGATTGTAGCAGTTAATGTCTTGGTTTTAGCACTAGCCTTATAGGTCTTAGCAGGAACTGTTAAAGTCATTTTCTTCTTGATTACAGTAATTTTAGCAACTTCAAATGATGAATTGTAATTGTCATCTCCCAAATAACAAACTGCAAAGGTATATCCACCAGGCTTTGCAAGGTTTATCTGGGTTTTGGCACTGCCGTTTTCATCAGTTGTATATTCATATACATGACCATTGAATCCAACACTGATAGGCATAGCAGCCAAGGCCTTTCCATCAGAGTCTACCAATTGGAAATTGAAATACTCACCAATACGGCCGTCTCCAGCCATTACAGAAGTAGTTGTTATATTTTCACAAATAATTTTTGTAACGGTTCTGGTGATAGTTGCCTTTTTCTTGGAAGAGGACTCTTTTTTCAAAATATCCTTTTCAAGTAAATTATCATCAGGTCCAGAAACTAAATTGGAACTAGTTTCTAAATTAGCATCAAGTTCAGAAACTAAATTGGAACTAGTTTCTAAATTAGTTTCCACATTTAAAGCATCTGTATTAGAATCATCAATTTCTAAAGAATCTACAGCATTCAAATCAGAATCAATTTCCTCAGAAGCTGATACCATTCCAATACTGAATAAAAGAATAAATAATACTGAAATAAAGATTAAACTCTTTTTTAATTGAATTTTCAAAAAAATACACCTTTTATTAATTTTTTAAAAAAAAATAAGTTTTAATTATAAATATTTTATTTTTATTTAATATTTAAATTTTAATAAAAAAGACAAAACAACCTAAAAAAAATATTTAAATTTTAATAAAAAAGACAAAATAAGCAAAAAAATATTTAAATTTTAATAAAAAAGACAAAATAAGCAAAAAAAATATTTAAATTTCAATAAAAAAGACAAAATGAGTAAAAAAAAAGAAATTAAAATTTTAATTAGAAAAACCAAATAACAAAAAAGTAGAATTTAAAATAATAAAAATTAAAGAACTAAAAAAACAAAATATAAATTAAAACAAATTTGTTTAAAATTTTTAAGAATTTAAATTAAGTATTTTACAAAAAAATGTTTAAAATTTTTAAGAATTAAATTTTAGTATTTTACAAAAATCAAAAGTAAAATTAAATTAAAAAAATAAATTAAAATTGTTTAGGGGAATTATAATGCAAACAAGAGACATAGCAATTATTTGCATAACAATTATAATCCTTGTAGCTATAGGAGTCTTCGCCATTAGCAGTTCCAACTTTGCAGAAGATACAATCTTGGAAATTACAAGTGATGAAAACCTTGATGAGGGAGACAGTCTTATAATAAAGCTTACAGACAAGGACAATAAGGAATTGGCCAATAAAACCATAAGCATAAACATTACAGACAAAAGCAGCAATATTGTAGAAAGCTTTACACTTAAAACCAATTCCAATGGTGAGGCTAAAGTAAATAATCTAAAGTCAGGAAACTTTAGTGCAAGTGCACTATTCATTGGAGACAAGAATTATAAACAGTCACATGCAGAAAAAGACTTTAATGTTAAAAAGATTGTGACTGAAAGTTCAAGTTCCACCAGTTCCACTTCAGACAGCACAGAATATGCAACCACATATAAGGCAGATGAAGAGGTAAACGGTTGGGATCCTAATGAACATGAGGTTTCACGTGAAGATCTTGGAGACGGAAGTCAAAGAATAACCTATGACGACGGATACTTTAGAATTGTGGACAAGGATGGAAATATCCTAAGTTATGGTTATTAATAAAAATAATTAAAAAAAATTTAAATTAGGGTTAATCCCTAATTATTCTTTTTTTAAAAATTAAATAAGACTTTATAACTACTTTTTTTAAATAATATTTAATTAAAATACTTATTTTATGAAAATAAAGAATAAAAATACTTCTTTAGAAAAAAATACTTCTTTTATAAAAATAAAGAATAAAAAATCTTTTTTTAAAACAGCTGAAACTAGAAAAAATCAATAAAAAAGGTATAAAAAAGAAAAAAAACTATAAAAACAGCTGAAACTATAAAAAATCAATAAAAAAAGTATAAAAAAGATAAAAAACTATAAAAACAGCTGAAACTAGAAAAAATCAATAAAAAAGGTATAAAAAAGATAAAAAAAGATAAAAAAAGATAAAAAAAAGAAAAATATAAAACAATTATAAAAAATCACCAACCCCTACAAACTAGTTAGTAACTAGCCTTTCTATAAAGAAAATCATTCTCATTTTAAAAAAATTTAGGATAAAAACTATCCCCCAAAACTGCTTTATTAATATCTAAACCTTTAAAAAAATATTAATAAATGCAAATTCTCAATATAGTTCAAAATTTTTAAATCGAGAATAACTGTACCAACCCATATAGCTTACATACATAAACTAAAAAGATTTTTATAAATTGTCAATTTCTCATTACAAATTAACTAAGGTTAAGTTCATAATTTATTTTATTTCTTTCCATATATTAAGTTTTTGATTTTTTTTAAACAATGAAACAAAAATTTTATTAGTTTAAAACAAATTTTTATCAGTTTTTTTAATTTTTTTAATTTTTATTATATCGAACACATATAATTAAAGATTTAATTGAAAAATTCTTTAGAAGCATATACTTAATTACATCCATGAAAAAGTTTTTAAAAAAAAGCCAAATATTCTAAAAATATAACAAGAATAAAAATAGAAAAAAAGAGTTAAAAAACCAAAAAAGAGAGAATGAAAAAAATAGGTTAAAAAAACTTTATTAAAAAGAATAAAAATAAACTAAAAAAGCTTTAAATAAAAAAAGAATAAAAATAAACTAAAAAAAATTAAAAAGAAAATGAAATAAATCATTTTCTTAAAAATTCAACTATTTTATAGTAAGTTTACCTGTTTTAGTCACTGCAGCAAATGTGTCGTCTCCTGCAAATGAAGCTGTAAAGCTGTAAGTTTTCTTGCTTGAAAGACTTACCTTAACACTGGCTACACCTTTTGCATTGGTTTTTGCTGTGTAGGTCTTGCCATTTACAGTAAATGTAATGGTCTTGCCCTTAATGAGTTGACCTGCTTCGTCCTTGAATGTAGCAGTCACTGTTTTAGTCTTAGCACTTGCCTTATATGATTTGGCAGGAACGGTTAAGCTAGGTTTTTGTTTTTCTACAGTGATTTTTGCAGCAATGAAACTTGCATTATACTCATCATCACCTAAGAAACAGACAGCGAATGTGTATCCGCCTGCAACCTTAAGGTTAACCTGAGTCTGGGCAGTACCGTTTTCATCGGTTAGGTATGTGTATACATGACCGTTGAATCCAACGCTTACATTCTTGCCGGCTAAAGCCTTGCCGTTTGCGTCCTTGAGTGTGAATACGAAGTATTCACCGGTTCTAAGGGCAGGATAGGTTAAGGCCTTTGTAGTCATGTTTTGATAATCAATATCAGTTACTATACGCTTAAGAGGAACCTCAATAGTGTTATTGATTTCAACTATCTTTTCAGTAATGGTATTGATTACAATAAGGTTCATGTAGCCCACAGTTGTAAGATTATTGGCGTCAACATAGCTTACAAGTACTGTGCTGTTGCCATCTACTGCAATTGTGTATTGGCCGTTTTCATCGGTAATTGCACTGCTTTCTTGACCGTTTACACTTACACTGATTGTAGCGTTTGCAATTGCTGCACCGTCAAGATCTCTTAATGTAGCAATTACTGAACTGCCGTCTTCACTTGCCAAAGCGATTGTAGCGTTTGGTGTAATGTATACAGGTACTTCAACTTCAACTGGTACTTCTACAGGAACTTCAACTGGTACTTCTACAGGAACTTCAACTGGTACTTCTACAGTTTCTACAACTTTGTTTACAATTGCACTTACACTGGCACCATTTTCATCAGTGTAGGTTAATTCAGCAGTTATATTTCCATCAATAACTACTGTAATTACTCCATTTTCATCTGCAGTTAAATTAGACTCTTTACCATTGATTACAGCACTTAAACTTGCATTGGCAATTGGTTTACCATCATTGTCTTTAAGGGTAATGCTTAAAGCTTCATCACTGGTTTCAACATCAATAGTAGCATTGGCAGTTACAGGAACTTCAGGACCTGGCACTTCATTTTCCTCAATCACCTTAACAAATTTAACAGCATAAGTACTTAAAATTCCATTTTCATCAGTGTAAGAGAGGACAACAGTTGCATTAGCATCAATTTTAATATTGATGGAACCGTCTTCAGCTGTAGTTAAATTAGACTTTTCACCATTAATGTTAGCCACAACGGTAGCGTTAGCAATAGGATTTTCATTCAAATCACTTAAGACAGCAAGAATACTGTCATCAGCAAGGTTCACATCAAAGATGACATTAGCAAGAATAGGTTCTTTATCCTCAATTGGAGTGTAAACAATTGTAATGACTTTTTCAATTGATTTATAGCGAATAGTACCATTATAAACAAATTTAAGTTCATTTTCACCTTCAATTAAACCATCAACATTTAAATCAATATCTCCGTCACAGATAATGCTGCCATAATACTCACCATTCAAGTAAATGTCAACTGAAGTATTAATGAAACCTTCTTCCTCCAAATCAACAACTCCTACTGAAACAGAAGTGCTTGAAGTATTTACAGCCTCATCATAAGTCAGATAGATATCGGTATTGATTACTCCATAGGAAGCAAATACATTAAACTCATATTCTGCATAGACTGAAGAATAATTAGAGTCTCCCTCAAAGCTTACTACAATATAATACTTCTTTACCTCTAACAAGTCAGCAGCAATTACTATGGTGCCCTCACCAGTAAATGTATGTTTTTCATAAAACATAGGGGATTCGTAATATTCATCATCAGATATTTTAACAGTGAATTCCTTATTGATAATATTTGATTTATTGTTTTTATCAATCAATTTTACAGAGATGAACTCATCATCACCGATAATAATATCCTCACAATCAAGATCAAGAACACATACTGCATCATATACATAGAAATAAACAGATTCCTGAAATGGAGAATAGTAGTCGCTGCCATTGAATACAAATTTTACAATATTTTCACCATGAACAATATCAGTTATTTCAAGACTAATATTACCATCTTCTGGAGTTTTTATGCTTGTGAAATATTCATCATTAACATAAACATCTAAATCAACAGATATAGGGCCCAAATCCTTTTCCTCATCATAAAGCCTGTAATTTGAGGTTAAATATGTTCTAATTGTAATATTACTACTATTTCCAGAAACATGATTTTCATAATTTATTTCATAACCAATTGCAGAAATTACCTCAACCACTGTTTCCCCAGTGCATGAAGAATAATCATAATCATCTGCATCATAGTATGCTTTAATGATAAATGCTGGAGACTTAGGATATAAGCTTGAATCAATGATAATTGACCCATTTCCAGTAATATTATAGGAATCTATTAATTTTCTGACGAAATAATTATATTTATTTTCAAGAGAATATATGTCTATGACAAATTCCTTATCCACTAGATTACCATCTTCATCAGTTAAATTAGCATAAAGAATAAACTCCTCATTTTTATAAATGATGGATGGCACATCAAAATTGACAGAACTTTGCTTAGCATAATTTATAACTTTAAATTCCTTGCTGGTATTTTTATAAAGGTCACTGCCATTATAAACAATCCTTACAATATTTTCACCAACATCAAGTCCATCAAGATTGATATTTGCAAAGTAATAATAATATGAAATAGACAATGTGCTAACAGTTGAATAATACTCATCATTAATATATACATCAACTGAACCTTCAATATAGTCCCAATACTCCTCATCATATATTTCTATAGAAAATTCTATTGATCCATTCACTGCTTCACCTATAGAATCCCTAAGATAAATAACTGGTTCAACAGGGCTAACCACCCACAATTCCTCTTCAGTAGAGTAGTCATTATTGTAATCACCCCCATCATAACTAGCTACAATATAATAATAAGAATTCACTAAGTCTGAAGCAGGAATTACAATAGTCTCATTACCGGTTACAGTACGATTTAAACAGTAAGAACCCTCATTATCATCTCCCCAATTAACATTGTAATAATAGGATTCATCCATTATAAGAAGGTTGAATTCCTCATTGATAATTCTATCATGATTAAACTTATCAACTAAAGAAACTGTAATATATGCATCATTGCCTTTTACAATTTTAGGAGCATCTAAAACTATTTCACATACTGTAGAATATGCCTGAATGTTTAATGTTGCACTTGAAGATTCATATCCGTCTGTTGAATTAAATTTAATATCAATTTTATTCATTCCAAGATTAAGACCTGTAACTTTAGCATTAATAGATAAAGAGTACTCAGGTATTAAAACTGTCTTATAAAATTCATCATTTAAATAAATATCAAGATAATATCCATACAAGTCAGAATAATGTGAATTATGTAAACTCATGGAAAGAACTACACTATCATTAGAATTCAAATAGTAATATGCATCAATGGAAGTTTCATTGGAAATCACAGAGAAATAATTTGAGCAAATGTAGGACTCATAATAATCATCAGAATCAAATTCTGCTTCCAAATAATAATATTTTTGATTATAATCATAATAAAAAGTATAATTGAATAAACTAGAATCAAATGTTACATTGCCTTCACCAATAATAGAATGCTCTTCAACAATTCTTGAAACATAGTCCATTGAATCATCATCAAATTGACACTCCTTAAGATAAAGGGTAAATTCCTTATTTAATTTATTATCGTCAGAGTCTTCCAAACGAGCCAAAACAGTGAAATTAGTTCCTATAGGAATGGTGGAATAATGCATATTAATAGATACCGCTTCATAATATAGGAATTCCCAAGACTTATTAGATGGATTAAGAGCATCAGTTCCATTAAAAATTACAGAAATATTGTTTTGTCCCCTGATTAAAGAATATATATATGTCCCTTTAGGAGAATCTAATGAAGTTTCAACAGTAGTGTAATATTTACCATTAATGTAAACATCAACTAAAGAGTTAATATACTCATCATCAGCCATTAAAGATATATCTAAATAGTAATAGTTACCATGACCTTCAGAATTACCATCTAAGACTATTTCAGTATCTTTTAAATCAATATAAGTAAATATCATCTCATCAGTTGAAGGAGCAATAAGACCTTCCCCATCAAAAGTCGCATAAACCTTATATTTATGATTTAAATTTAAATCATCTGCACTGATATTTATGCTAATGCTACCATTACTTACAGGATAAGTTTTATTCAATAAGCTTTCATCATCTAAATCGTAAATATAGACAGTGAAATTATTTTTTAATAACTTATCATCATCATCAGTTAAATTAACTGTAATAAGATTATCCTTACCATTGAGAAGATATTTGGTTCCATTAATATTAAGGTTGGATTTAATTGAATAACAATTGATGGTAATGGTCTTTTGAGAAGGCTTTACATTGCCCCCGCCATTATACTTAATAATTATTTCATTAGGACCATAATTAAGATTCAAATTTATTCCGCCGAAATCACCATACCAATCATAATCGTCTCTCAGATAAAATTTTCCATAAAACTCTCCGTTAATATAAACATCTACAGATGAATATATTACATCACCATCAACATAGACATAAACATTTATTCTTGGAGAAGTGCCAAGTATATTTTCTTCATAATCAATTTCTATTTCACTATCTACCTTTTCAACAACATTAAAACTATCCCATCTATTACATGGGGCATAATCCCCTTCACCAGCAAATTCGGCATAAATGTTATACCTGTGATTTAAAGCAAATTTATCACTGGAAATAGTTAAGCTAGCATTATCATTATTAACTACAAAAGTTTCATCTAAGCCAGTAGAATCAAAGTCATCAAAGACTCTTACAGTAAAATCATAATCCAACAAATTACCATCAGAATCAGTCAGATTAACACTAAAAGTGCAATCATTACCATAAATTAAATATGATTCACAATCAACATAGAATCTAGACCCTTTAGCGTAACTGGTTATATTAAAGCTAGCATTGGAAGGAGCATAAACATCACTGCCGTTATATTTAATAAGAACCTCATTCACACCAATATCAAGACCTATAAGATCAACAAAAGTATAATAATCGGAATTAGTAGTTTCGGTTAAAACATAAGCTCCATTAAGATAAACATCAACAGAATCAGACAACCGACCATTACCATTTAAACCAAAGCCAATATTAGTGGAATCACCGACACAATAATCACTAGAGCTAGTGCCAATATAAGTACTTATTTTTTCAACAACATCAAAACTATACCATCTATTACATGGGGCATAATCCCCTTCACCAGCAAAGTCAACGCAAATGTCATACCCGTCATTTAAAGCAAATTTATCACCGGAAATAGTAAAGCTAGCATTATCATTATTAACTACAAAAGATTCATCTAAACCAGTATAATCAGAATAATCAAAGACTCTTACAGTAAAATCATAATCCAACAAATTACCATCAGAATCAGTCAGATTAACACTAAAAGTGCAATCATTACCATAAATTAAATATGATTCACAATCAACATAGAATCTAGACCCTTTAGCGTAACTGGTTATATTAAAGCTAGCATTGGAAGGAGCATAAACATCACTGCCGTTATATTTAATAAGAACCTCATTCACGCCAATATCAAGACCTATAAGATTAACATAAGTATAATCATTAGACTTAGTAGTTGCGGTTAAAACATAAGCTCCATTAAGATAAATATCAACAGAATCAGACAACCAATCATTACCAACTAAAACAAAGTCAATATTAGCGGAATCACCAACACAATAATCACTATAGCTAATATAAATATTAGTAGGTATCTTTTCATCATCAGCTAGTTCAGATGATGATAAACTATTAATATTCTTTGAACTTTTCTCCAAATTATCAATGGATTTATCAGAAGCATCAATATTTGAATCTGTAGAGTCATCCACAGTTAAATATTGAGAATCATTGTTTATATCATCCACAGAATCACTTGTAGACTGTAAAGAATCATCTGCAGAATCCCTATAATTATCAACCTTAATAGAAGACACATCATTATCAGATATGATATTTGTATCAGATACAGTATCTGATATGCATGTATCATCCATACTCAATTCGTCTGAAGCTGAAACCATAGATATGCTTAAAAATAGAGCTAAAAGCATAGCTATTAGAATCATACTCCCCTTTTTATTAAACCTCATTATATCACATAATAAAATTATAAAATTTTTAAACTAATTTAATATTAGTATAGTAATATTTTTTACTAATTAAGTTAATAAATATTTATATTTAATTTAAGAAAATTAAGCAAACCCATCTATTAATAAGGCTGGAGTTATTAAATTTTAAAATAAAGAATTTAAGAGACTTATAGAAGACTTAAAATAAAAAGATAAAGAATTTTAACATTAATGCAAAATTTTAAATAAAAAAATAAAAAATTTTAACATTTTGTCAAAATTTTAAATAAAAAATAATCAGCCACTAATTAATCACTTTTATTAAAAGCACTTAAACAAAATCTCACTTAAAATATTTAAACTAATAAAAACTAATAAAGAATTGTTAAAAAAAACTAAAAAATCCACCTAAAGAAAACTTAATTTAAAGGCAAAAATCCACTAAAAATCCTGCCAGGATTTAAAAAAAACCACTAAAAAAGAGAAGGGATTTAAAAAAATCCACTAGAAAATAGAATGGATTTAAAAATCCAGAAAATGAATCTAATTTAAAAAAATTCAAAAAACTTTAAAAAATTAAAATTAAAACTGGAGTTTTAAAATGATGATTGCAGAAACATTGTCACAAGAACTTAATATAAAAACTTCTCAAGCAGAAAATGTAATTAAATTAATAGACGATGGAAACACCATTCCATTTATAGCAAGGTATAGAAAAGAGATTACAGGTTCTTTAGACGATGAAATATTAAGAAAATTTGATGAACGTCTTAAATATTTAAGAAACCTTGAAGAAAAAAAACAAAGCGTTCTTAAAAGCATTGAAGAACAGGGCAAACTTACAGAAGAATTAAGAAAAGATATAGAGGCAGCCCAAACCCTTGTGGAACTTGAAGACTTATACAGACCATACAAGCCTAAAAGAAGAACCCGCGCTACAATAGCTAAACAAAAGGGTCTTGAAGAATTGGCAGAAATCATCCTTGCCCAGGAGATTGAAGTTCCTGTAGAGGAAATTGCAAAGGATTATGTTACAAGCGATCTTGACATTGAAGAGGAACTTAAGGTAAACAGTGTAGAAGAGGCCATTCAAGGCGCACAGGACATCATTGCAGAAATAATTTCAGATAATGCAAGCTTTAGGGCTCTAATCAGAGAATTAAGTTATGAGGATGGAGAACTTATCTCTGAAGCAAAGGACAAAAGTGAAGAGTCTGTATATGACATGTATTATGAATACAGTGAAGAGATTTCCAAGATAGCCAGTCACAGGGTTCTTGCAATTAATCGTGGAGAAAAGGAAAAATTCTTAAAAATCAAAATAAGCGCTCCTGAAGAGGATATCATAACATACCTTACACGTCATGTTTTAATAAACAAGGGCGGAAAGCCTACAAGTCCAATTTATAACAAGTATACAGAGGAAACCTTAAAGGAGGCTATCAAGGACTCATATAAACGTCTAATAGCTCCTGCAATAGAAAGGGAACTTAGAAACCAGTTGTTTGAAAAGGCTGAAGACAAGTCAATCAAGGTTTTCTCCAAAAACCTGGAACAGCTATTGATGCAGGCCCCTCTCATAAACAAGGTAGTTCTTGGATGGGACCCAGCATTTAGAACAGGCTGTAAGCTTGCAGTAGTGGATGAATATGGAAAGGTTTTGGAAACCTCCCTTGTATATCCAACAGATCCTCAAAACAAGATTGCAGAAACCCGTTCAATAGTACGTGATTTGATTTTCAAATATGACATAAATCTAATAGCTATCGGAAATGGAACAGCTTCAAGAGAGTCAGAGGCCATTGTTGCAGACATCATCAAGGGCCTTGATGTCGAATATGTTATAGTGAATGAGGCCGGTGCAAGTGTCTATTCAGCAAGCAAGCTTGCAACAGAGGAATTCCCTGATTACAATGTAGGTGAACGCAGTGCAATCTCAATAGCCAGACGTGTACAGGACCCATTGGCTGAACTTGTAAAAATAGATCCAAAATCAATTGGAGTTGGCCAGTACCAGCATGACATGAACCAGAAAAAGCTTGGGGAATCACTGGACAATATTGTTGAAAAATCAGTGAATGAGGTTGGCGTAGACTTGAATACAGCATCAGTGTCCCTTATGGAACATGTTTCAGGAATAAGCAAGACAGTTGCTAAAAATATCCTAAGCTATAGGGAGGAAAATGGCAAATTCCACACAAGGGATGAACTTTTAAAGGTAAAGAAACTTGGTCCAAAGGCATTTGAACAATGTGCAGGATTTATGAAAGTAAAGGGACCTAATCCATTGGACAATACAACAGTCCACCCAGAATCCTATGGCGCTACACTGGCATTCCTAAACTCATTGGGCTACAGTCTTGAGGATTTGGAAAACAGGAAAATCAAGGAATCCGACCTTGACTTGACTGACAAGGAATTTGAAGATCTTGCATTGGAATTGGGAATAGGTGAAATAACCTTAAAGGACATTGCCAGAGAACTTAAAAAACCTGGTCGTGACCCAAGGGATGAAATGCCTCAGCCAATCCTTAGAAAAGACGTATTAACAATGGAAGACCTTGAAGAGGGAATGGTTTTAAACGGAACAGTCCGCAATATAGTTGACTTTGGTATTTTTGTTGACATAGGTGTTCATCAGGACGGATTGGTTCATAAGTCACAAATTACAGACACCCAATTCGTAAAACACCCCCTTGACTTTGTAAGTGTTGGAGACATAATTGACGTCAAGGTAATTGACATTGACATAGGAAGAAACAGAATCCAATTAAGCATGATCATTTAATTGGATTTTTATCCAAACACTTTTAATTATCGTTTTTATCAATTAAGCATGATCATTTAATTGGATTTTTATCCAAACACTCTTTTTTCAGCATTATATCTTTCCAATACTAATAAAAATAAATAAAAATTATTCAAAAATAGAAAAATAATTAGAAATAAAAAAATAGATTAAAATAAAAGAGGAAAATTAATTAAAAAGATAAAAAAGATTATTTATCTAAAAAAAATAAAAAATAGAATAATTTAAAAAATAAAAAATAGAATAATTTAAAAAATAAAAAAGAGGATAATTAATCAAAATTAATTATCGCTTTTGTCGTTTTTGATTAAGCTTTTAGACTTTCTAAGCGGTTCAGTTATTTTCCAACTTGTTGAGTTTAAAATCTCCTCGTTTTTCTCCTTAATCTTTATGAGATTATTATTGAGCTTTTCATTTTTCTTAGTTAGTTTCTCATTCTTTCTTTCAAGGGATTTATTATTCTTTAGCAATTTCTTATTTTCCCTATTTAAAGCCCTATTATCTCTTCTTAAGTCCTTCTCTTTTTGTATAAGGTCTTGAATAAAATCATTTAAATCTTTTTTAAGCTGAATGTGTTTTTCAGCAGAATAATCGCAGAAGTAAATAACATTATCCTCTGTATAGATTAGATAAGAGCCTAAAACTGAATAATTAATGATTGGAGTTATAATGTTAGAGTCTCTAAAGCTTATATTGTTGTTCATTACTACAATTTCATCATTTTCAGAGTAAACCGCATGGAATGTGATTTTGGAATCTTCAATTTCATCTATTGGTATTTTAATTATAAACTTATGTTTGAAGTGCCAATCCACACCTAAAAGCCTTATAATCTGATATTTAGGATTTTTATTTGATTTGGAAATTTCATTTAATTGAGAACAATCAGAATTTAATTTGGAACTTTCATCAGAAGGGGACTCCAAAAGGTCATTTTCATCAGAATCCAAATATTCCTCTTCCCCATAAACAATCTCAGTTCCATCTGATCTTCTCTTAAAAGCTTGAAAACTTAAATTCTCAAATTGACATGAACTTGCAAAGGTTCCATTAAGATTTAAAAACCCTTCTTCAATACTTATCACATCAAAATAAAACCTATGCTTGTGTAAATTGTTTATTGTAAAGTCTCCAGTCTTTAAATAGACTTCCTTATCCTCTTTAAAACATTCTATATGAAACTCCTGTCTATTTTTCAAATACATTAAAAAGTATCTGATATAATTCTTTTTAATAATAACAGGATTTGTTAAGGCCTCTTCATCAATATAAGCTAAAACATCATATAAAAGCTTCCAAAATTCATCAATCTCCTCCTTGCTGAAGTATTCCGGAAAGTCATCAAGGACATAATACCATTGAATGTCATAGGCTATAAGGTATTGAATAAACTTAGGAACATAGGATACTTTTTCTAGGGAGTAATCAATCAAATACTTAAAGTAATCCCTTAATCTTGGAATGAAGAATTCCTTTCTTGATTTGGCAGTGTCTACTGTGGATGAGTTGTCCTGTCTTTTTCTATAGAAATACTGTGCACTGTTTATTACACCATATTTCCTCTTGTCCATAAGTATCTTGCAGACTACTATTGCATCCTCACCAGTAGCAAGATTTGTCTTGAAGCGATAATCCTTATAGGCCTCCCTTTTAATGAATGAAGAGTTAATAGCCAATTGAGGATATTCGGGATGAGTCTCTAAATCTATGATTTTCTCATCCTTGAACTTATAGTTCAGGATATGGTCCCCTTCCCTTGCATCAAAATAGATTAGGGGAATGCTTACAAGATCTATTTCTCCATCATGATTTGAAAAAAAGTCATAGACAGCGCCTAATGCATTTAATGATAACTTGTCATCGCTGTCTAAAAATGTGATATATTCAGCATCAGCATAATCAAGGGCCAAATTACGTGCAGAGCCCTGTCCACCATTCTCTTTAGTTAATGCTATAATGTTATTAGGATATTTTTCCTGATATTTCAAGCAAATATCATAAGAATTATCTTGACTTCCATCATCCACTAGGATTAATTGGACATTTTCCTCAAATCCAATATCCTGATTTATAATTGACAATAGGGCCTCATCAAGATAGTCTTTAGTGTTATAAACTGGCATAATTACTGAAAATTTAAAATTATTATCCATATTAAACACCTAATTAAATTTTATAATATCATTGACAAATAAATAAAGAAATAAATAAAGAAATAAATAAAAACTAAGAAAAGTAATCTTAATAATAATTAAATTAAGCAAATTATTCAAACTAATTATTTACAAAACTCAATACTTAATAATAATTAAATTAAGCAAATTATTCAAACTAATTATTTACAAAACTCAATACTTAATAATAATTAAATTAAGCAAATTATT